>JABJOR010000239.1 GCA_018664265.1 Rhodospirillales bacterium | reverse complement strand
GGTCACATACACACGACGTCACTTCATGCGTGAAGAAGCGATCATGAAAATTTGTAACTCTGCCGATTTGGAAAGACACCGTGAGTCTCATCAAAAATTATTAACTTCTGCAAGCCTCCAGATCGAAGAGTTACAAAACAGCTGTAGCCCGGAAAGCCTTCGCGCATTCAGTAAATTCCTCAACAATTGGCTGTTTGATCATATCATTAAAGAGGATACGCAAATTTCATGGTATACTGAAGGCAAAGAACACTTAATTCAAAAAGCGCTGGATGCTATCGTTTATGATGATATGGATCCTGCCCCAAAAGATATAACGACAGCTGTTATTGCAGGCCTATAAACACCCCAGGAAGTCATCTACGAAGGCCAACATCATTTCATTATAGAGATTTTTGCCCAATTCAATTTCCTGCCCGACGGGATCCAGTTTGGCATGACGTGCTTCGGTCCCCTCAATTAAAGTTGATATTAGCTTTGGATCATATTGTGGTTCGGAATAAACACAGACAGCCTTTGAGCCTTCAATGAAGTTTCGTATTGAGGCAACACGCTTCGCACCAGGTGCATGTTCAGGGTCAACCTGAATAATTGCTGCGGGACTTATGTCAAACCGATGCTCAAAATATTGATAGGCATCATGAAAAAAGATGAACGAACGTCCGGCAACATTGTGTTCCATCAGCCGCCTCAAAATTGTTGCGCTCAAAATCTCCATCTCTTGAATTGCGTCATGGGCATTGGTTAAATAAACATGCGCATTCCCCGGATCAATTCCGGCTAATACCTCCGCAATATTCAATAGCATCGCTGCTGCGTTCTGAGGGTTTAACCAGATATGAGGATCCGCACTGTCGGCATCTCCATGATCATGATCATGATTATTATCTAGCGCCAAAAGGCCGCCCTTACGTCGTGAAAGCAAATCGACACCGCGATCGCGATCTTTCATCAAGGATACCACCATTGCACTACCAGCCAGCGCTTCTATTGGTCGGGCAAGGGCTGCTTCCAGCTGAGGTCCAATCCAGAAAACGGCGTCTGCGGCATCCAGCTTCCGCGCGCCCGACGGCTTAAGATTATAGGCATGCGGTGATATGGTGCCTGCAATCAGCAATTGTGGTTCTCCTACCCCGTCCATAACACGCGAGACCAACCCGTGAACCGGCACAATGGAAGCAACCACACGCGGGGCTTCACTAGCATTTGCAGATGAGCCTTCAAAAGCCAGAAAATTGCCGACAAACAAAGCGGCCAGCAACCATTTCTTCAAATACAATGATGTTGTGAGCTGGTGCATTAATGATAGTCTCCAGTAAAGAATTCGAGATAATTTTAACTTACGAACCATGTAGTCTTATATCATCACAGCTCAAGCAATCCACCAGGCATTTTTGGAGACAACCTTTGCATCACTCAGACGGAAATAAAACACCCTACCAGCAACTTGAAGATCGCATGGCACGAATATCAGCCATTTCAGGAGCTTGTGAAATGCTGCATTGGGATATGTCTGCCATGATGCCATCGGGGGGTTATGAAGCCCGTACAGAACAGTTGACTGCCCTGAACGCGATCGCACACAATCAACTGACAGCTAAAGACATGCCTGATTTACTTGATGCTGCAGACGCGGATACAAGTCTCAATTCATGGCAAATGACAAATTTAAAAGAAATTAGACAAACCTTGTTAAAAGCAACAGCCCTTAGCGAGAGTCTGGTAGAGGCCCTTACCCGAGCCTCGGCAGCCTGTGAAGAAAAATGGCGTGCCGCACGACCAGATAATGACTATGCCTCCATACTGCCAGAACTCAATACGCTGCTCGATCTTGTTCGTGAAACCGGGCAAGCCAAAGCCGACGTTCTGGGGCTAGATCTGCATGACGCCATGTTGGATGATTTCGAGCCAGGGGGCCGGGTCGCTGAAATCGATATCCTGTTTGATGACCTGTCAGCTTTCCTACCAGAATTCATTGGGCAAGTTCTTGAACATCAGGCGTCCAAGCCAGTCCCCATCATGCCCAAAGGCCCGTTTCCCATAGAAAAACAACAAACCCTCGGCAAACATTTCATGAAGACACTGGGGTTTGATTTTGATCATGGTCGACTTGATGTCAGCCTGCATCCGTTTTGTGGGGGCGTGCCAGATGATGTCCGTATAACCACACGTTATGACGAAGAAGATTTCACATCCGCTTTAATGGGTATTCTTCATGAAACTGGACATGCTCTGTATGAGCGCGGGTTGCCTAAAGAATGGCGCACCCAACCTGTTGGACAATCTTTGGGCATGAGCACCCATGAAAGCCAGTCGCTCCTGATTGAAATGCAGGTTTGTCGATCTGCTGCCTTTTTGGAATATGCCTCACCCATCATGAAAGAGACAATGGGGGGCAGTGGCCCAATGTGGGAGACAGATAATTTGCTACGTCTCTACAGCAATGTGAAGCCCGATTTTATCAGGGTCGATGCCGATGAGGTAACATATCCGGCCCATGTCATATTACGCCACAGGATTGAAAAATCAGTCATTTCCGGTAATTTATTGCTGCAAGACCTTCCGGGTGCCTGGAATGATGGCATGGAGGAATTGCTCGGCATTACCCCACCAGATGACCGTCTTGGTTGCCTTCAGGATGTCCACTGGTATGACGGGGCCTGGGGGTATTTCCCGACCTATACCTTAGGGGCCATGACTGCTGCCCAACTGTATCACGCAGCAAAACAACAAGATTCATCTATTGAAGCAGAGATCAGTAAAGGGAATTTTTGCGCCGCTATTAACCTGGCTTCGAAAAAATGTTCACAGCAAGGGTCGTTCTGTTACGCCGCAAGGGATATTGATTGAAGCAACCGGTGCTCCTCTAAATGCAGAGATATTTAAAAATCATTTGAAAACACGATATCTTTCCTAACAGCATCATACTATACAATTCATACATGCTTACTCTCACTGGAGCCCATCTGTTTTAATGGCAAATGACAATACCACGACCAAGTCAGAAACACCGTCATCCAGTGAAGGTCTTAATCTACTGCTTGAAATCATGGATTATCAGGCTGCAACGAAAGATCTCTCTATTCGCATGCCGGAAAGCCCGGATACCGATATTGGTCAAATCGCCCATCACTACAACGCCCTGATTTCCGAGCTGGAAATCCTGACCAAAAAACTGGAAAAAAGCGTCAACACCAGAGCTTCCCAAATCAACCGAATAAATAATTCATTGGCCAACGAAGTTATGGATCGCAAAATTGCCGAACATGCACTGGCAGAATCTTTGCAGCAAGCTGAAATGGCAAACAAGGCCAAATCAGCTTTCCTCGCAAACATGAGCCATGAATTACGCACGCCCCTGAATTCAATCATTGGTTTTTCTGAAGTGATGGACCAGGGTATTTTCGGCGATATAGATCATGATCACTACTCTGATTACATCAAGGCAATTTATGATTCAGGAAATCATTTACTATCTCTGATCAATGATGTTCTCGATCTTTCCAAAGTCGAAGCGGACTCCATGACATTAGACGAGGATGATGCCGATATCGCCGAATTGATTAAGCGCAGTACCATGCTCGTCAAAAGCATGATTGATCGTAATGAATTGTCCCTGACAGTCGAAATCGTGAAAAACTGCCCCAATCTCCTGTGTGACAGCCTGCGAATCAGTCAGGTTCTGGTTAATTTGCTCAGCAACGCTATCAAGTTCACGCCCAAGGGTGGAGAAATAAAAGTCAGCGTTTCTCTAAAACCTAACAACGCCATCACCATTCAAGTCAGCGATACTGGCATTGGCATTCCCGAAGCCTCACTGGGAAGCATCTTTGATCCATTTGTTCAGGTGGAAAACAGCAAAACCCGCAATATTCAAGGAACGGGCCTTGGCCTTTCATTGGTTCACTCGCTTATCGAACTCCACGGTGGAAGAATTGGCATTGATAGTATCGAAAGCAAGGGAACGGATATCTATCTATTCTTCCCGCCGGAGCGCTCAGTCTTATCCTAAAGCCTTGCCCGTTAAATTCCCTCAAACTCTTTCTTGAGTTTGTATTCTTCTGAAGACACATGCTCTTCCATACCGCCAGTGCGTTTTTCCAGATCATCAAATTTTCGTTTAAGATCGGAAAAATCGAAACCGTCTTCTTCGTGTGCAGAATCATGGGTATATTCGTTATAGGACGCATTGGCCCCGCCTGCGGTTGCATGCTGATAGGCTGGCTTTTGTCCAAAGCTATCAAATTTGCTGCGCGATTTTTCAACCGTACGGTCAAACATATCTTCATATTTACCAGGGTTTTTAACCCAATGATAAGCGGCAAAGAATGCCAATAAGGCAAATATCTTGGTGAAGATAAACAAGATAATAAAACTGATGATGTGTAGTGGTTCAGACTTGATCTGACAG
>JABJOR010000020.1 GCA_018664265.1 Rhodospirillales bacterium | reverse complement strand
TGACAGTATTTGGTGCCTCTGTGGCGTCTGATATTCTTGCTTACACACAGACACTTCCTCAAGAGTGATTTGCCCAACCTTGCTGCCTGTTTCGGCTACCCCCCAAAACAGGCAGCATCTTTTTTACTTGAGCGTTGGAGATTCCCGTGATTACAACTGTCTGGAACTGGTATTGGTATAAAGCCTCCCGATATGGATGGGGTATTATATTTTCAGTTGGTGTTATTTTTGGGGTTGTCGTTTGGGGAGGATTCAATACCTTCATGGAATACACCAATACGCTTGAGTTTTGTATTTCCTGTCATGAGATGGAGCAGAAGGTTTTTCAGGAGTATAAGAAAACTGTTCATTACTCCAATCCTGCCGGGATACGGGTTGTCTGCTCTGATTGTCATGTTCCAAAAAACTGGACAGATAAGCTCATTCGCAAAATCAAAGCCTCAAAAGAGCTTTATCATAAGTTAATGGGAACCATTGATACGCCTGAAAAGTTTGAAGCCAAACGTCTTGAACTGGCAGAAAGCGTCTGGGCATCCATGGTCGCATCAAATTCCAGGGAATGCCGGAACTGCCACTCATATGATGCAATGGATTTTGCCAAGCAAAAGCGCCGGGCCAAGGAAAAGATGCAGGAAGGAATGCGAGAGAACAAGACATGTATCGATTGCCATAAAGGCATCGCCCACAAGCTGCCAGATGATTATGAAGATGATGATTAAGCATTAGGGCAAGGTGATTACAATTTCGCAGCCCGAATGTTCTGTGCCATCGCTGATGTTCACATGTCCGTGGTGAACTTCGATAATTCGTGAGACTATTGCCAGTCCTAGCCCTGCCCCGCTGCTGTCTTTGTCAGCTCGCCAAAACCTCTGGAATGCATCTATATGATGTTCAGGAGCAATACCGGGACCGTAATCCCTGATTTTTAAAACCCGCTTGGCATTCACTTCAATTTCAACAGATGTTTTACCCGGTGTGTGCATGAGGGCATTTTCCACAAGATTAAGAACGGCATGGTGCAAAGATTCGGTATTTCCCTTTACAATGATCGGTTGATCCGCCCCAATAACGGAAATTGATTTCTTCTGTTTGATGGCGAGTGGTCCTATTTCAGCAGCAACATCAATACAGATTGCAGACAAATCGGCTTGCTCCATCTCATCAAGAATAAATATTTCAAGTTGGGCAACTTTCAAAAGTTGGCCGACAATCCTGGTCATGGCCCGAATATCAGATTTCAGGGCATCATATTCCTCATTGGCACTGAGCTTGTCGATTCGTGCGGAAAGAATTGAAAGGGGGGTTCGCAATTGATGGGCTGCATCGGCAGTGAAATCGCGTTGCATCTGAAAGCCTTTTTCAAGGCGCTCCAGGGCAGCATTAACAGCTTGAACCAGTGGTAATATCTCTACCGGTATGTGGTTTTCAGGTAATCGAACGTCCAGGTGCGCCGGATTAATGTCGCTTGCCAGTTGCGAGGCATTTTTAAGAGGTTTCATGGCGCGACGAATTGTCATTACGTTAATGAGCAAAATAAAAAATATCAGCAGTGCAATAAGGGCTCCCGTAGTTTCAGAAAACTCTTCCAGGATTGAATCAACCAGAACATCTTTGTGGCTCGCACCCTGTGTTACCTGGATAATGAATTGTTGCTCCAAGACCTCAAAAAGCATTGTAACGCCGGTAATTTTTTCTCGCGTACCTGGGGCCGTGATTTGAAAATAATCAGGGCGATTTGGGGCTTCAGAATGATTGGGAGGATAGAGGGGGACAATCTGTCCATTTGATGAAAACAGAACTTTCTCAGATTTATCGAGAACGATATATAAAAAATCGTTATTGCTGATATAGGTTTGTTTCAATTCTTCGCTCAGTTGTAGCTTGAGTTCACCGTCCTCCCCTGTCTCCAGATAATTTGCAATGTCTCTGGCCTGACTGACGAGTCCGCGATCATGGAGAGAATCTCTCGTGATGCTCAGATTATAATAGAACAAACAAAAGATAAGCACTGCGACGCCTAGGGATGTCAGGATAAGGCGAACAAACAGCGTATTGATCAGGGAGTTCTGGTTTTGTTTGATTTCTGACTCCAAAAGAAAGCCCTTCTCCGTTACTTATCACTGGTCGATGTGTCTGACAGAATATAGCCGACACCACGCAGGGTATGAATATATAAATTTGCCTTGGCATCGTTGAGCGATTTACGCAATCTGTGTATGGCAACCTCAATGGAATTGGAACTGACTTCTTCGTTAAAACCATAGAGCTCCTCTTCGAGCATGGATTTGGTGACAACATTGTGAGAGCGGCGCAATAACAATTCCAAAACATCTAATTCGCGTCGTGAAAAAGTGATGATTTCTCCGGATATGGCAACCTGCCTCGAATTTGTATTGAATTCGACGTTACCCAGATTCAATACTGTTCCCAGTGCATTGCCCGGACGACGCAGCAAGGCTTTCATGCGCGCAATCAGTTCTTTCATTTCAAAGGGTTTGAGAACGTAATCATCAGCTCCGCTGTTCAACCCCTTGACGCGATCATCCAGGCCATCACGGGCTGTCAGAATAAGTACAGGTGTTGAATCAGCTCGGTTGCGCAAAAAACTAAGAACATTCAATCCATCCTCATCGGGTAATCCTAGATCAAGGATTATTCCGCTATAGCGTGTTGCCATCAAAGACGCTTTTGCATCGCCGCTCGTACCAACATAGTCCATAGCGAAGCCTGCTCCACCAAGAGCTTCTGTGACAAGTTCAGCTAGTTTAATATTATCTTCTACGAGTAACAGTTTCATTGACTATGTATGCCCCTGTTAGGAACGTAGCCCATATAGGCGAGTATTTGAATGCTCAATTTGATCAGGTTAACCTTACGATTGGCTTACTCGCTGGCGATCAAGGTGACCAGCGAAGCACGGGCTAGATGCTCAAGCGTATAGAGCGTGACAAACGTCGACGTGGTCGGGCGGTTAAAGGCATGAAGCCGGATGGGTAAATGAATTTGACGTACGTCAGAGACCAAGCCTTTCGTGTTTATAAACGAACCTTACGCTGGCTAGAGCATTTCCGCTAACAACTGAATCAAATTAGCTTTACCTGTCGAGATACTTCTGATTCAAGGAGTCAGGAGGATATTTCATGGCTTTATCAGAAGATTTACGGCGTCGCATCGTTGATATGGTTGCAACAGGTGTT
>JABJOR010000238.1 GCA_018664265.1 Rhodospirillales bacterium | reverse complement strand
GTGTCAGATCAGGTCGGAACTAATACAGATGATGATCATGCGGTTGGACGTATTGAATTTTTTTGCCAACCCTTTGATCGTACGCTTGATAAATCCGTCAGTCTTTCCCGTGCGCAAAACAGGGCGCTCCTTGGAATACTGATGATGGTGATGATGATGAAAGTGGTAATCGCGGTGTTTCATTTGTTTCTCCATTCAGGTGCTTCACCGTCCAGTATGGTTTCAAGCGAATCAATACGCTCTTCCAGCGAAACAGCACTTTCGCGAAGGCGTTTAAGTTCCTTCCTGTCGACGACTGTTTGTCCTTCGCCTGCACCGGCCTGCTTCATCTGTTTCCATTTCGTCACATAGTGAAAGACGATCCAGATGGGCAGGACAACTGATAGAAAGACGATGAGCGGAACATTTAATAATCCTAGAAATTCCATAACCGATCCCGTTTATTTACCTGTCTTGCATAAATATGCTCTGGTTCATTATGCAATCTATTTAGTTTTATTCTGCTTTTTAGCAAGTTTGGCTTTCATCTGCTCAAGCTCATCATTGATGCCGTTCTCAGCGGCCAGTTCGGTGAACTCTTCATCCAATGTGCGTTCAGCACCAAGATCAAAAGATTCCGCATCGGCCTCCAACTCATCAATACGCCGCTCAAGTGTCGAATAACGATCCATAGCATCATCAACCCGGCCATCATAAAGTGTCTCGCGTATCTTAACCCGCTTTTTGGCGGTTTTCATCCGAATTTCGATACCTTTCTTTTTGGACTTCGCTTCTGCCAATTTGCTTTGCAACTGACCCAGGTCTTCGTTGTATTTGCTTAGGGAGATTTCAACAGCTTCGAGTTCTTCACGCAAAGCATTTGCCTGATCGGAAAGTTTGTGGCGGGCAACCAAAGCAGCCTTGGCCAAATCTTCACGATTTTTGGAAAGCGCGAATTCAGCTTTTTCCTGCCATTCCGCAGCAGCAATATCCAATCTTTCAAGGCGTCTGGAAATTTCCTTTTTGTCTGCAATGGTTTTAACGGCAGTCGAGCGAACCTCAACCAGCGTGTCTTCCATCTCTTGGATCATCAGGCGGATCATCTTTTCAGGATCTTCTGCCTTATCCAGGATGGAGTTGATGTTAGAATGTACAATGTCTGTAAGGCGGGAAAATATGGTCATAACGTCCTCAATAGTTGGTTGGTGTTACGCTCTATCATTGCAACCAGCATGCCAACTTTTAAGTCATTGAAATCAAAGAATTTTCATAATTCACCTTCAACTTTAATAGCGTTAATCGCTAATAATCATCGACAATAATAGCGATATTCGATATAATTAATCTATGTTTGATCAATTACCACCTATCCTGGGTGAAGACCCTGCATTTCTTGATGCGGTCGAGCACTGCTCTCGCATGGCTACCATTGATCGCTCTTGCCTTGTCGTCGGGGAACGGGGCACAGGGAAAGAACTGTTTACGGCCCGCCTGCATTACCTTTCACCGCGTTGGAATGGGCCACTTATTAAAATCAATTGCGCTGCCCTCAGTGAAACGTTGCTGGAATCTGAACTGTTTGGCCATGAATTAGGGGCATTTACTGGCGCCCAGAAAAAACGGGCAGGGCGATTTGAATTGGCTGATAGCGGAACGCTGGTGCTGGATGAAATCGCCAATGCATCCGCTGCCGTTCAGGAAAAAATCTTGCGCGTTATTGAATACGGTGAGTTTGAACGCGTCGGCGGTACGGAAACAATACGCGTTGATGTGAGGGTGATTGGAGCGGCCAATGTTGACCTGCCCTCCCTTGCCAAAGCCGGAAAGTTCCGAGCTGATCTGCTTGATCGTCTGGCATTTGACGTTATTACCATACCACCCATGCGTTCACGCCCTATTGATATCCTGCCTATGGCTGAATTCTTCGCACTGGATGTAATGCGGGATATGGAGATGGACGCATTTCCTGGTTTTTCAGACGCTGCCAGGCAAACCCTGCTATCTCATACCTGGCCAGGTAATGTGCGGGAACTCAGAAATGTTGTCGAACGTTCCATTTTTTATGCACCAAGTGATGGTAACCAGATCAATGATGTGGCTATTGATCCTTTCAACAGCCCGTGGCGTCCGCCAGCATCCTTGGAGGGTTCTTCAGAAATTTTTGATATCCCCCCACCATCAGCGCCTCCTTCTTTTGGCTCCGTAAATTTCAGTGACACCGTTGCAGAATTTGAAACTTCGCTCATAACCAAAGCCATGAACGAAACCCGGCATGTTCAAAAAGACGCCGCAAATCGGCTTGGTTTAGGCTATCATCAATTCCGCAGATTGTTGAAGAAGCTCAACATCAAATGATTCATCCATTTGTGTCTATCTGTGCCCACCACAATAAACGAACAATGCACGCATAGCTTAAACCCAAACAGAAAGATTGAACAAAATTCCTTCCCGTGCTTGCCCGTCAGGGTTTCGGGATTTAGGGTGCGTTTCTGTTTAAAACGCAATTAAAAGGCAATACACCCGTGAAATTCATCAGCACGCGCGGAACCGCTCCGGCTCTTT
>JABJOR010000237.1 GCA_018664265.1 Rhodospirillales bacterium | reverse complement strand
CCCCGGCCGTTTCGATGTCAATAATACGTTGATAATCTTCCGGCCCGGCCAGTGTTGCTCCCTTGATCAGCAAGTCTTCTGCCAAGGGTACAAGATCAGAATCTGCAAGAGCTGCAAACAACCCAGTTTGCAGCTTTTGTAATTCTTCATCGCTGACTTTCCTGCTTGTTATATAAGGCAGCCCTGGTGCCATCGGGGATTGGCACAAGACTCTGATACCGTCCAGACTTTCAGGCTGGTGTTTGCCAATCATAGCTAATGTAACTGCATCTACAGCGGCGCACTGTGCCTCTTTGTTTCGCACCGCTGCGATAGAGCGAGCATGGGAATCGGTTACCAGTGTTCGCAAGAAGAACCTTTCTCCTGGTTCAGCGACCTCTGCCACCATGGCCCTGAAGATATTAAAGCCAGAATGAGAATCCCAGCCGTTGATAGCTACGTCCAGCCCTGCCAGATCAGAAAGATTATTCACATTCAAATTTTCTGGAATGATAACCATGCTTGAATAGTCTGCTCCCTCGCAACCCGGAGCATCATAAATTGGTGTGGCAATCACGGTAACTTTGTCAGCCAGAATATGGGTCAGGGGGTATCCGCAGGTCTGGCTGAACAATAAGTCAGGGTCAAGCCAGTGTTGAATACGATCATCAGGTATTGTTAAAACATCAGGGATATTAGCAACACCTGCTTCTCGCATATGGTGGGCTACTCCATGCCACCATTTAGTTATGGTGCCTTCCAGTTCAGGCAGACTATACATAGGCAGAGACGCAGGTCGTGGTGCGTTTGGAAAACGTAGAATATTTGATCCGCTGTTCACGTTGATAGATCTCCATCAAGTTTACCGTCAGAGGTCGTGCCATAGCGCGGCATTCCGTCATCTGGTAATGAATAATAATCCGGCAAATCATCAGTATAGATATGGCCTGCTACCTTAAGCCCCGTTGGCTGATCCAGTGTGCCTGCGGAAATTGCCACGTAGCCACTGTCCAGGCGATGCCAGAACAGGCTTGATCCACACGTATTACAAAACCCCCGTTCGGCGCTATCTGATGAGCGAAACCATTGAAGGGTTTTTTTGTTGGTAAAATGGACATCGTCCCAATTTGACCGTGTGTAAGATCCCATGAGGCCATGTGTTCGTCGGCACTGGCTACAATAACAATGAGAAATTTCCCTCACTGCGCCGGATAAGGTGTAGGATACCCCTTTACACAAACAACTTCCGTGCAATTCTTTTGTTTCGTTCGTATCTGTCGCCATGAATATACCCCTTGAGCCAGAATGGTTTTAGAATTAGTGTAATCTAAATCAACTAATCTTGATATGCACCTTTGCGTAAATACTAAGACTGTTCCGGGAAGACTGCAATTTGACAATGATGGAATCTGCTGAGAAAAAACCTCTGGAGCGATCCGCCGAGCTACCAACATGGGCTTTGATTTTCGTTATATATACCCTGTGGAGCTTGTTGTTATATCATCTGCCTGGATTGCCATGGTGGGTAGCCTGCCCTGCAGGGGCCGTTCTTGTTGCCTGGTATGGGAATTTGCAACATGAACTGTTACACGGGCATCCGACACGATTCAGGCCATTAAATGCAGTATTTGGTTGGGCACCATTAACATTATGGATGCCTTATCACATTTACAGCGAAAGCCATCTTGAGCATCATAAGGCTGATACACTGACAGATCCGACTGATGATCCGGAATCTTACTACTTTATGTCTAAAGACTGGCAAGCGCTTAATCCTCTTGTTCGGTTTCTAATGGTTGCCAACAATACGCTTGCTGGACGTATGCTTGTTGGCCCCGCCATTGTTATTACGCGTTTCTTTGTCTCGGAAATCTTGATGATACTGCGTATGGATTTCAAACATTTGCATGGCTGGATCATTCATATTGGGTTGAGCACAGTTTTTATCTATGGAATCCATCATTATCTCGGAATTCCCTGGTGGTATTATGTGGCTGGAATTGCTTATCCGGGATTGTCATTGTCACTGGTTCGTTCGTTTTATGAGCACCGCCCCTCTGATATCGCCGAACAGCGGACAGCTATTGTCGAAGCAGGGCCATTGTGGAGCTTATTGTTTTTAAATAATAATTTGCATGTTGTGCATCATGATTTTCCGTCAATGCCTTGGTTTAATATACCACGTATCTACAGGGAAAACCGTGCTGAAGTGTTGGAAAAAAATGGCGGGTTTCTATTTAACGGTTATAGCGATGTCTTTATGCGGTATTTCCTGAAATCCAAAGACACTCCTGTCTACCCCGTATTCAAGTAAACCAGTAATAATCAAAAAATATAGAGGCCACACTTGCGCGAGCTATAAAGTGGGAT
Source organism: Rhodospirillales bacterium (assembly GCA_018664265.1). GTDB lineage: Bacteria > Pseudomonadota > Alphaproteobacteria > Rhodospirillales > Casp-alpha2 > JABJOR01. Next base: position 1,199 of record JABJOR010000237.1, on the reverse strand, counting down.
TACTTTCGCGTAACATCGTACCTATCTTAATGTTCAACTATAGTATTTAAGGAAAACGCGCATGAAGCGTGCACCTGTTATTGCAATATTTATTGCTATTGTCGCCATACTCTGGATTGGCTCCGGTTTTGTTGGTGGGGGCAAAGTTCCTGCCGAAGTAAGTGAAACAAGCCAGGCTGCACAGCCAGAAACTGTTTCCATTCCGCGTGTGCGCGTTGTTACAAGCAAGGCAGCACCCAGAATTCGTGAAATCAAGCTATATGGGCGGACTGAGCCTGAGCGCACCGTTGAGGTTAGCTCTGAAACAACGGGCAAGATCGTGTCCATGGATCTGATTGAAGGCTCCATGGTTGATAAAGGCGATGTGATTGTGCATTTGTCCATGGATGGGCGGAAAGCTAAACTTGATGATGCCAAGGCCCAGGTGAAATTTCATGAAATCAGCTACGATGCAGCTGAAGAGTTATCCAAGAAACAATTCAAGTCCCCGGTCAAATTGGCTGAAGAATTTGCTTCGCTGGAAGCGGTCAGGGCGGCGTTATCTATTGCCAAGCTTGATATAACCAGAACCAGAATTAAGGCCCCGTTCGAAGGAACGTTGGAAAAACTGCTGCTTGACGTTGGTGATTATGTCCATGTCGGAGACGCTGTGGCACACATTGTTGATCTTGATCCAATTGTAGTTGCCGTTGAAGTTACCGAACGGGAAATCTCTCAAGTCGAAATGGGGCAACGTGTTAAAGTGTTACTGCTTTCTGGAGAAAATAGAGAAGGTAATGTCAGCTACATTTCACGGAGCGGTAATTCTGAAACCAGAACATTTCGAGTAGAGGTGAAGTTGGAAAATGCTGACTACAGCATTGCCGAAGGCATGACAGCCGATGTCACGTTGCTAACCAATCCGGTATCTGCTCATTATATTTCTCCTGCTATTTTGACTCTGGATGATAAAGGAATTCTTGGTGTAAAATCTGTTGATGCAGACCAGTTGGTTGCCTTTCACCCGGTTCAAATTGTGGTTGATACGCCCAATGGGATATGGATCAGCGGATTACCTGAAAGTGCACAGTTAATTTCAGTTGGCCAGGAATTTGTAAAAGAGGGCCAGCTTGTTGAGGCCATTCGGGTCGAATAGGGAACTGATAATATGAAGGTTCTCATCGATGCCGCCATCGACCGCTCAAGGATGATTCTGCTAT
>JABJOR010000236.1 GCA_018664265.1 Rhodospirillales bacterium | reverse complement strand
TTTTTGCTTTTGTAATAATTGAAGTCGATCCCAATTCTCTTGCGTATAATTTTCTTTCAAATGTTTCTCGGCATCTCTGATTTCCTCATCCAGGTTTTTATTGACCATCAATTCAAACGTATGTTCCCATCCTGTAAGCGCCTCACTCAACTCTGCTTTCGGACGGGCAAAATACGCGTCATTAAGAACCTGATCTCCCAGAAGATTTTCTAATGCTTCCGTGAATCCGTTGTTTCTTAAGTGGTCGGATATATCCTGAAATTCAAGACCTGATTGTGCCGCTAAGGTCTTTAAGACCTCTTGGCGCAGATTGTCAAGCATTTGGCTGGTTTCAGCGTAATTTAAACAGCTTAATCGTTCGCTCACATCGTCATATAAACCGGGGTGTGTGATCAAAGTGATCAGCAAAATTTCCAATTGCCGTCGATGGGCATTGATTTGTCCGGTGACGATGTGGGGCTCAGAAATTTCCATTCTGGCACTCTGTGTGTTCCTGCCTGTACGGTGTCCGCCTTGACCACCCTTACGTCCTGAATGGCTACCCTGCCAGATACGATCCTTGAAAGATGTTGTGAAATGGCCACGCATAGTCGGGTCCTCGATGCGTTTGGTATGATCGCCAAGACGTTGTTGCAGGGCTGCGCGGGCTTCTGGTGATGAAGGGACCGCGCCGCCGCTTTCCATACGCCAGAGAACTTCGGACAGAGGCAAAGCCGCGTCGAGTAAGGCTTTCATGGCCTCAGCACCTTGTTTCTTGATCAATGTATCCGGGTCTTCGCCGCTTGGAAGCTCGGCAAAACGCAAGCCATAACCGGATTTTAGTAATGGAAGCGCGCGCTCTGCGGCTCGTGTGGAAGCCCGTTGTCCGGCATTATCGCCATCAAAGCACAAGACTGGCTCACGCACCACGCGCCACATCAATTGCAGATGCTCTTCGGTCAGGGCTGTCCCCAATGGTGCCACGGCCTCGGTGAATCCCGCCATATGCAAAGCGATAACATCCATGTAGCCTTCTGCGATGATCAAATGCCCGGTTTTACGTGCCGAAGGCAGGGCCTGTCCCAAACCATAAAGGATTTGACCCTTGTGAAAGATCGGGGTTTCCGGTGAATTCAGGTATTTTGGCTCACCTTCACCCATAATCCGCCCGCCAAAGGCAATAACCCGGTTACGACGGTCCATAATCGGGAACATCACCCGCCCACGAAAACGATCATAGGGTGTGCGATCGCCACGGTCTTCCGGTGGTCTGATCAGCATTCCGGTTTCAACCATCATATCTTCGCTGATATTCTTGCCGGATAAGGCAGATTTCAGGCCATTACGGGTGTTGGGGGCAAAGCCCAGCCGGAATTGCTTCATGGTCGCATCATCAATGCCGCGAGAGCGCAGGTATTCAAGGGCTTCCTTGCCTTCCGGCATATGCAGGGCGCGCTCGAACCATGTACAGGCGGCCTCGGTGACGTCTTGCTGGCTTTGATATTTTTCTGCGCGTTCGCGTTCTTGTGGCGTGTCGCGGGGAACCTCCATTCCTGCATCGAGCGCAAGCCGTTCAACGGTTTCCGGGAAGCTCAAGCCTTCCGTATTCATGACAAAATCAAAAGCGCTGCCGTGAGAGCCACAGCCGAAACAGTGATAAAAGGCTTTTTCATCATTGACCGTGAAAGACGGCGTTTTTTCCTTGTGAAACGGGCACAAACCATGCCATTCGCGGCCCTTCTTTATCAGACGAACGCGACGACCAACCACTTCGGAAAGCGGACTGCGGGCGCGAAGCTCATCAAGGAATTGCGGTGAAAAGGCCATATATTTTCTTTAAATTTTATCGGGACTTCTATCGGATATATCTATCCGCTTCTTATATCAGGTCAAAGACAGCTTTGCGGGGGATAAATAACGTACATTATCCCCGCTATAATCGTGGTTATCCACAGGGTTATCCACAGATTTTAGGAGGCCAGTCGGTCCTTGACCAATTTACTGGCCTTACCGAAGTCCATTTCGCCAGCGTATTTACCCTTCAGGGCTCCCATGACCTTGCCCATATCCTTGATGCATGTCGCACCCAAATCGGCAATGATCCCGGTGACAGCATCATCAATTTCGCTATCGCTGAACTGTTGCGGCAGAAATTGCTCGATAATCTCAATTTCCTGCTGTTCGGCGTCGGCCAGTTCCTGGCGGCCACCTTTTTCATACATCTCAATGGAATCATGGCGTTGTTTGATCATGGATTGCAGCATGGACAAAATGCCATCGTCTTCAATGCCATCGGTAACGCCTGAGGGCCGTGCAGCGATATCACGGTCTTTCAAAGCTGCCATAATCAGCCTGAGCGTACTAACGCTAATGGTGTTTTTGCTCTTCATAGCTTCGGTGAGAGCAGCCTTGAGACGCTGGCGCAGCATGAGTGACTCCATATTCATTTTCGGAAAGAAGGGACTTTATAGGAAAAATTCAACAATTGCAACCTGTGAATAGTTTGTAAGTAGTTGAATTTGCTATGTATTTTTAATAAATACTGGCTTGACCCAAGGGCTTTCATTGCTTACAAACTCCACAGTATGCCGGGCCACCGGTTTTTTTCACACCTTAAAGGGTGTTTAGCATAATGAGTATAGAATCAAACGTTTCCGTAACGGCTCCGCAAGGCTCAAGACCTTCCGAAGCAGATGCGGTGTTGGTGCTCGCCGACGGCACTGTTTTTTGGGGTGCTGGCGCAGGTGCTGCTGGCTCATCTGTTGGTGAGGTCTGCTTCAACACCTCGCTTACCGGGTATCAGGAAATTTTGACGGACCCAAGCTACGCCGGGCAAATCATCAACTTCACTTTCCCGCATATTGGCAACGTGGGTACAACACCGGAAGATATTGAAACCGTGACGCCTGCCGCGCGGGGCTGCGTATTGCGCATGGATATTACCAATCCGGCCAATTGGCGCGCAGCGGAACATCTTGATAGCTGGCTGAAGTCTAGAAACCTCACGGCGGTGAGCGGAATTGATACCCGCAGACTGACCCGCATTATTCGTGATAATGGCGCGCCGAGTGGTGTTGTTGCCTACGCCCCCGGCGATGGAGCAAGTCTTGATGTGGCGGCGCTGGCCAAGCAAGCCGCAGACTGGCCCGGCCTGGAAGGTATGGATCTGGCGAAAGATGTATCTTGTACGCAACCCTATGCCTGGGACCAGACGCAATGGTCGCTGGAAAGCGGTCATGGCACGCAAACCAATCCGCAGTATCATGTGGTGGCGGTTGATTACGGTGCCAAGCTAAATATCTTGCGGTGTCTGGCCTCTTGTGGCTGCAAGGTTACAGTGGTTCCGGCAACGTCAACAGCCGAAGATATTATGAAGTATGGCCCGGACGGTGTATTTCTTTCAAATGGACCGGGTGATCCGGCGGCAACGGGTGAATACGCCGTGCCAATGATTAAAGAGATTATTGAAGCCGGCATTCCCTTGTTCGGAATTTGTCTCGGCCATCAGATGCTAGCCCTTGCCTTGGGTGCCAAAACCTACAAAATGCATATGGGCCATCGCGGTGCCAACCAGCCGGTCAAAGACCTCAAGACGGATAAAGTGGAAATCACCAGCCAGAACCACGGGTTCTGTGTCGATAAAGACAGCCTGCCAGCGGGTGTAACCATGACCCACCAATCCCTGTTTGATGAAACCCTTGAAGGTCTCGAGATCGACGGTAAGCCCGTGTTCTCGGTCCAGCACCATCCCGAAGCATCCCCCGGCCCCCACGACAGCCACTACCTGTTCGATCGGTTTGTAAGGTTGATGGAGAAGAAGGTCTGATTTATGCCCAAACGTACTGACATCAAATCCATCATGATCATTGGCGCAGGCCCGATTGTTATCGGGCAGGCCTGTGAGTTTGATTATTCCGGAACCCAAGCCTGTCATGCGCTGAAGGAAGAGGGTTACCGGGTTATTCTGGTGAATTCAAACCCGGCCACCATCATGACGGACCCAGCGACAGCGGACGCAACTTATGTAGAGCCGATCACGCCTGAGATGGTTGAACGAATCATTGCCAAGGAGCGTCCGGATGCGATCCTTCCGACCATGGGTGGGCAAACCGGATTGAATACTGGTATGGCGCTGGCGGAAAACGGTGTGCTTGCGAAATACGGTTGCGAGCTGATCGGTGCGGACGCCGTGGTGATCGACAAAGCCGAAGATCGTGAAAAATTCCGTGATGCCATGACAAAGATCGGGCTGAACACGCCGCGCAGTGCGATTGTGAATTCCATTGAAGAAGCCAAAGGCGCCATGGAAGAAATCGGCCTACCAGTTATCTTGCGCCCATCGTTTACCATGGGCGGTATTGGCGGCGGCATTGCTTATAATTCTGATGAGTACATGGAAATCATCCGGGGTGGTCTGGATGCATCTCCGGTTAATCAGGTGCTGGTGGAACAGTCTGTGCTGGGTTGGAAAGAGTATGAGATGGAAGTGGTTCGCGACAAGGCGGATAACTGTATCATCATTTGTTCCATTGAAAACATCGATCCCATGGGCGTTCATACAGGCGATAGTGTCACCGTTGCGCCAGCCCTGACCCTGACCGACAAAGAATACCAGATCATGCGCGATGCATCGATTGCCGTGCTGCGCGAGATCGGTGTGGATACTGGGGGCTCTAACGTTCAGTTTGCTGTGAACCCTGAAAACGGTGAAATGATCGTCATTGAGATGAACCCCCGGGTTTCACGCTCATCCGCGTTGGCGTCCAAGGCTACTGGTTTCCCCATTGCCAAGATCGCAGCAAAACTTGCTGTTGGTTACACATTAGATGAGCTTGATAACGACATTACCGGAGGTCAGACCCCGGCGTCGTTTGAGCCGACAATCGATTATGTAGTTACCAAGATTCCACGCTTCACCTTTGAAAAATTCCCCGGTGCAGAACCTTATTTGACAACGGCTATGAAATCTGTGGGTGAGGCTATGTCCATCGGACGCTCATTCCAGGAATCCTTGCAAAAAGGTTTGCGGTCCATGGAAATCGGGCTAACCGGACTGAACGAAATTGAAATTTCCGGTATAGACAGTGCACATTCTCCAGATGCCGATATGATCCGTTCCGCCTTGTCAAAACCAAGCCCGGATCGGTTGTTGGTTATCGCACAGGCTTTCCGTCTGGGGATGCCGCTTGAAGTTATTCAAGCTACCAGCAAGTACGACCTGTGGTTCCTAGAACAGATCGAAGGCATTGTCCTTGCAGAAGAGGGCGTTCGAAAAAACGGCCTGCCCGGTGATGTAGATAGCGAAGGCTGGATGAAGCTCAAGCGTATGGGCTTCAGTGATGCCAGGTTAGCTGAGCTTGCTGGTACAACTGCGAAGATTGCGACGGTGTCTCGTCATAATGCAGATGTACGCCCGGTCTATAAACGGGTCGATACCTGTGCCGGTGAATTTGCAACTCAAACATCATATATGTATTCAACATACGAAAACTTTGGTGAAGACGAAGCCAATCCAACAGATGCCAAAAAGGTCGTTATTCTTGGCGGTGGACCTAACCGGATTGGGCAAGGTATCGAGTTTGATTATTGTTGCGTCCATGCGGCCTATGCATTGTCAGAAGCTGGTTATGAAACCATCATGATCAATTGCAACCCGGAGACCGTATCAACAGATTATGATACATCCGATCGTTTGTATTTTGAACCACTGACCGATGAAGACGTCATCGAGGTCATCCGCGCAGAGCAGAAAAATGGCACCGTCATGGGCGTTATTGTCCAGCTTGGCGGACAGACTCCGTTGAAGCTCAGCCATGCACTGGAAGCTGCCGACATTCCTATTCTAGGGACGTCGCCTGATGCCATTGATCTGGCCGAAGATCGTGAGCGATTCCAGGCTCTGGTTCAACAGCTCGATTTGATGCAACCTAACAACGGGATTGCGCGCTCAGTCGAGGAAGCCATAGACGTTGCCAATGTGATCGGCTACCCATCCGTGGTGCGCCCTTCTTATGTGCTTGGTGGTCGTGCCATGGAAATTGTCCATGATGAAAAAGCCTTGTTGCACTATATGCATACTGCCGTTGAAGTTTCCGGGGACAGCCCTGTCTTGCTGGATTCCTATTTGCAGAATGCCATTGAGGTCGATGTCGATGCCGTTTCCGATGGCGAGGAAGTCTACGTTGCCGGAATTATGGAACATATCGAAGA
>JABJOR010000235.1 GCA_018664265.1 Rhodospirillales bacterium | reverse complement strand
GCCCATGGTTTTGAGCTGGCGGCGCATGGTGGCGATGTTCTCGCGAGTCCATTTTGCCGGATGGGTGTTGTTCTCGATGGCGGCATTTTCAGCCGGCAGGCCAAAAGCATCCCACCCCATCGGGTGTAGCACATTGAAACCGCAGGCTTTTTTGTAGCGAGCAACCACATCACCAAGGGTATAGTTGCGCACGTGACCCATATGAATGCGCCCTGACGGATAGGGAAACATCTCCAGCACATAATATTTTGGTAAATCTGAATCGTCCTGGGCTGCAAAGCAATTGCCGTCTTCCCAGGCAGCTTGCCATTTTTGTTCAGCTTTTTTGACGTTGTAGCGAGATGAATTTTCTTGTGCCGTCACGGTCCGACTAGTCCTTAAAATGTTAGGGTTTGGCTACTCTTATACCAAATTTCACGCAAGGCAAACGCCCTGATTGCGATTTACTGTATCCGCAATATATCCGATGCCTGCGATGCCTGCCAGTCGGCAATCTTTCAGGCGATGAATGTTGGCTCTATTCATGCCACCCAAGCCATAAATCGGGGTTGGGACAACCTGTGAAATCGCCTGAAACCCAAGCGGTCCCAACGATTTAACGCCCGGATGACTTTTGGTGGCAAACACCGGGGACAGGAAAATTGCATCAATACCCGCCTCGTGAGCTTGCAAGGCGCTTTTGCGGCAATGTGCAGCGGCGGTCACAATCCAGTTTTGGTGGATAGCGCTTTGAGTTTTGTGATCCTTGCGCGCGATGGAATTTTGGGAAAAATGTACGCCATCAGCCCGACAGTTTCGTGCCAGGGCAATATCACCAGCAATCAGCAGGGCAACCCTGCGGTTTTTGCACAAGGGGCTTAAGCTAAAAGCCAGTTTTTGACGAATGGCTGGATCGCGGTGACGCAGGACTATGGCGCTGCCCGGTGGCATATTAATGATGGTTTGGGTGGAATCAGGTAGACGTTCATCATCGCTCATCAGAAAAAAATCAGGCAAGCGTGGATCTTGTCGGTATTTGTTACATACCAAATTGAGTGTCCGGGTGAGGTCTGTTAAGTTGCTCATGGTGAAGCCGAATAATTCCAGATCAGAGATGTAAGCCTATGGTAGACGATACTGACAGCCCAGCAATACAATCGCGTGAAAACCTTGCAAATATTCAAACCCGCATTGATGAGGCGGCAACGCGAAGTGGTCGTGCGGCCCAGAATGTCACGCTTGTTGCGGTCAGCAAAACCATGGAAGCCTCGCGCATCGAGCCGGTTATTGCCGCAGGCCAGCGGGTGTTTGGGGAAAACCGGATACAGGAGGCCGAAGGCAAGTGGCCGGGACTAAGCGAGATGGCAGATGATATTAAACTGCACCTGATCGGCCCGCTGCAGACTAATAAAGTGCGCGTAGCGCTGGAGCTGTTTGATGTGATCGAGACCGTGGACCGCCCCAAGCTGGCTCGCCGTATTGCCAATATCATGGAGGAGACCGGCTTTCGCCCGGATCTGTATATTCAGGTCAACACGGGCGAGGAGCCCCAAAAGGCCGGAATTCTGCCCGCCGATTGTGATGCATTTATTAAAGAATGCCGGGATGAGCTAAAGCTTCCGATCATCGGCCTCATGTGTATTCCCCCAATGGAGGAAGAAGCCTCGCTGCATTTTTCTCTGTTGCGCAAAATCGCCCAGCGCAATGGCCTTGAAAACCTCAGCATGGGGATGAGCGCGGATTTTGAAGTGGCCATTGAATTCGGTGCCACCCATGTTCGGGTTGGCACAGCGATTTTCGGGGCGCGCCAATCATTTGTGCAATGACACAGAAAACACAAATCTTGGTTCATAATCTGAGAATTAAGAGACGCACAAGTTTTGCATGTCGATGTCTGCTATGAAGGGTGTGACCTCAACCGATCAATGCAACGCATTGGCTAAATCTGTCTACGGGCGTTTCAACATGACCCGAAACAGGCCCGGGCTGTTTTCAGACAAACAAGGTTGCCGCGTAAACAAAGAAGTTCTGTGAAAGACAGGATTGTGCTATAATCTGCTTTCATTCGAAAGCTTAGCGGGGACATCACGCGTATCAGATATCGACTTGCTTTAGAAATGACATCCAATGACAAGGAAATGTACCACATTATTCTTCATGATCGCGATGGTTACGTCAGTATCCGTTTCCAGTCAAGATTTGGAAATTGGCAAAAGGCTTTGGATTTCTGAATGTGCTTTTTGTCACGGTGAACAGGGAAAACCGATATTCCCATTAGCACCAGATATTTCCCTCGGCGAGGGTAATGAAAAATCTTCCTCCCAACAATTCGATATTGTTCTCTATGGCACGGACATCATGCCATCGTCCGTCGGAAAAATACGCGAAGAGCATATCTCAGAAATTATAACTTATATGAGGACGTTGTATCCGAAAATGTCTCCGCCACTGATTTTATCAGACCCGAATTTTATGTAGTTCTATAGCTTGCTCGATGTTTCATCATGGTTATTCGCGGTTATCGTAGGGGGTCTCATTTTATGAGCCAATGCACGCCATTTACAGGTTAATGCGCAGACGGGTATCGCTGTTACAGTGCCTCAAAACAATCCGTAAATCATCTTCTGCCAAAGCCACGCAGCCTTGCGTTGGATCATAAATTTCCCGCGCTATGTGCATGAAGATGGCGCTGCCCAGCATGGGAACGGGCGGATCATCATTATAGCCGACCTCAACAATGATGTCGTAGACGTGATCTTCACGCCATAAATCTTCGTGTGATCCGGCAAAGGGTAAACTGACAAAGCGGTTATATTTTTTGTGATCCGGATCGTCACACCATCCGTCTATGGGGGTCAGGGCTTGCACAGATAATCCGGTTTCTGGTGCCTCCATACGATCGGATCGATAAAATACCCGACGCAGGGCAAAACTGCCTGCCGGGGTGACGCCGTCGCCTTCTGTTTTATCGAGGTGGATGCCGGATGGCCCCAGGGCGCAGCGAAAATCATGGTTGGGAATTTTCAGGGTGCCGGGTGCAAAAACATCAATGAAGTTTAACGAGGCAACCATGATCAAGACCTTACTGAACCATATTCACAAAGGGTTGTTGTGCCTGGGTTTTCAAATGCCCCGAGGTTTCATATGCGTTCATGGCTCTGGGAAACAGGGCCTGTGGCGCGAGTGCCGCTGGCGATGGCATGGCTGCGCTTTCTTCTTCTTGCCATAAATTCCACCTTGGTGCCTGGCTGTCGGTTGAATTTGCAAAAGGTGTCGTATCTGAATTCAGGGGCGTTCCACTGTAAAGCGCAGCCAGAATATCGGCTGGCAGAGATTCCAGATTTACGGGCTGTTGACTGGAATTGAAGCTGGCTATGGGGTTTGCAAAAGATTGAGCGGAAAAGTCTGTATCGGAGCTCTGTTTGACGGTTTGCAGATTGTTTTGCGCTGCGGTTGTTTCCTGTGGCATTTCTCCGTTTACGCCGGGAAACGAGAAAGGCGCATCTGGGTCCAATAAGGTATCCGGCGTCTCTGTCGTATTATGGGCCGTATTTGCTGCCTGTTTTTGCAACTGTGGCTGGACTTGGGGCTGCGCTTGAGTTTGTGCCAGTGCAGCCAGGGACTGTGCCTGTATTTGTTGCTGGGCCTGATTATCTGCGACTGCGGTATCAAACTCGGGTGCGTCTTCTTCGTCAAAGAACAGGTTTGCTACATGACCGCCAAGGTCTTCACCGGTTTGTTCCTTCAGCGCCAGGTTGATAATGGCCGCCGCCGCGCCAAGTGGGCCCATGAACAACGCATCTCCCGCAACCTTTGCCGGCGCGGAAATCTCGTCCCCGGTCAGTCTTTGATAGAGGGTAGATATAATCGGAATGTGTTGCAGGGGATTGATAACGTCAATGAAGTCTGCAAAAGACAGACTTTGACTTGTGGGATCATCTCCACCAACGGCTTGCGCGTTTAAAGCACCAGTACCGTGCGTGGCGTTTGTGGAACGGGAATTGATTTCGCCCCTTGCCATTTTGGCAAGCGTATTGCCTTCAATCCGTTCTGCCGGGCGAACACTGTCCATAAAGCTCATAATTCGATCTTTCCTTGCTAGGCATATGATTTGCAAACGCCGTGCCAGAAAGAATCTATAAGTTTCAACATGTTAGTGTACCGTTGAAATTAAAAAATGAACAAAACGGCAAAAAATGCCACTCAAGACAGTCAATTATTACCGTTTGAGGGCAAAATGGAACATCACAACATTTCATTCAAGGCTTTAAAGACATGAAAATAGCTTCATATAGAAAGATGTATCAATTTTTTTGGCTTTCTTGCTAACCTTAGATTAAAATTATAGATGGTTTCAAAACGTAATTGAGGTTCCAACACTATGTCACAGGTTATCTTGCTCGTTGAGGATGACGAATCAATTCAGGATTTGGTTAAAGCCATTCTGGAAGACGCTGGCTATGAAGTCTTGATTGCCGGAACCGGGGCCGAAATGTACAACGTGTTTGCATCGACTGATATCAGTTTGGTCCTGCTGGATCTGGGGCTTCCTGATGGAGACGCGCTTCCTCATATTAAAAAAATTCGAGAAGAATCAAAAATTCCGATTATTATATTAACGGCTCGCCAAAAAATGGACGATCGATTAATGGCTCTGGGTCTGGGCGCGAATGATTACCTGACCAAGCCAATCCATGCAAAAGAGCTTACTTTGCGGATAAAGAATACACTGGCTTCCAGTCGTAATCGAGCGTCTTCGCCGTCTTTAAAAGCTGTTATTCCACCACAGCAGTTTGTTCAACGAGTTAAACCTGTAAAACACAGTTATGGTATAACTTATGGCGTCCTTATTCTTTTGTTCGCCACAAGCGCCTGGCTTTTTTGGGCATGGCCACTTGGCAATCAGGCGCAGGACGACAAAGCAATTGCTTCGGCTCCAGTCCTTGAGGCTGAAAATACTCCACCAACTATAATTGTATCCGATCCTGTTCCTGCGCCCCCCAGTGTAACAGAACCCGAGCCAGCACCACTGCCGCCAACTGTCGAGATTCCGGCCACCCTGCCTGTAGAAACTTTGCAGCCAAATCCCGAGGCCGTGTTAGAGGAGAAAACGCCACTCACCAAGGCTGAGCTTCTTGGTTATGGGTGGGTTCTCAATACCAGATGTAATCCAATGCCGGATATAAAATGGTGGAAATTTAAAAACCATGAAGAGGCTGCAAATTATGTTCTGCGCGTTTATTCGGGTGATTGGACTCTTCTGGTGAAGAACCTGACAGAACGATTGGCTAAATTATATGCCTTTTCTGAAAAGAACATATCTGTATCTTTTCCATCCGGGGAAAGCCTTAAGGGTGAAGCGCTCCTGGATTATATCCAACACTTTGGTCAACGTCTTAACGTAGTTCATTGCCTTGCTAAAGCAGCTAAAGAAGCCCGCGCTGTGCAATAAAAGAAAGCAGAGATGAATTCGGCGTTACGCCTTAAAGTGAATGAAGCGGCTTTGATGATCAGAACAAATGTCCGCTGCGCTTTTCTTTGGTGCTGAGGTATTGTTCGTTATGCTTGTTTGTGGGGAACGCGTGGGGAACGCGTTTTGAGACGTCCATGCCACAACTGGACAGGGCCGTAACCTTGTCCGGGTTATTGGTCATCAGGTGAATTTTGTTGAAACCCAGGGCGTGGAGCATTTGTGCGGCGGGTAGGTAAACTCTCTCATCCGCATCAAAACCCAACTGTTCATTTGCATCCAGCGTATCAAAGCCACGATCCTGTAGCTCGTATGCACGCAGTTTGTTCACCAGTCCAATGCCTCGGCCTTCTTGCGCCAGATACAGCATGATGCCACTGCCTTTTGTCGATATTTCGCTGATGGCACCGCGCAATTGATCGCCACAATCACATTTCAGACTGGCCAGCAAATCCCCGGTAAAACATTCTGAATGCAGACGGACCAAAACGGGTTCGTCCGTTGCGGGCTGTCCAATAATAATCGCCAGATGCTCAAGCCCGCCGTCGGCCGGGCGAAAAGCGATAATGCGCGTATCTTCGGCGTTTTCCAACGGCACGCGGGCTTCGCTAACTTTTGAAAGCGAACGCGCCACCGTGTTGTCATATTGGAAAACATCACCCGCATCGCAGAGAAACAAATCATGGCGTTTGACCCAAGCATCCAGGTCATCGGCTGTAGGGTCTTTGATACTCGCAATGATAGCCGCCGGAAGCAGTCGGGCAATTTTTGCAAACTGAACGGCGGCGGTCTCAATGCTGTGGAGTTCGGCTTCCTGTGTCTTCAGGCTATCGAGGGCCGTATTCATTTCATCGCAGTGGGTGCTGGACAGAGGGTCACACAAATGGGCCGCAAGTTCGGCTGTTAATACTGAGGAATCTCCTGCGTTCAGGATAACGGCGTGTTCAGCACCTTGGATAATATCCAGAACAGCCGCCCGACGTGCGGTTACAATTAGCTGCGGTGTTCCTTGCGATATTTCAGCAAGTTCTTTCAAATCAGCGTCCGTAACGGCTTCTGCAGCAAGCATCAGGGCGGCTTGCCCTTCATGGCCCCGAATGGCAATCATTCGACCGCGGCGCAGCTCCGATACACTGCGATCAACCGATAATAAAGACATCGGTTCGCGTGAGGCGGGCATCTGAACGAGTTCAAGTCGACGGGTCATGAGCTGTAATGAATTTCCATAATGATTTCAGTGTATGGTTATTGTATAAAGTGAAAGCTTTTACAAATATAATGTGTTCAGATACGACATGATTTTGATTTTATTTCAGGCCGTATGCCAATCTTAAACCAGTCGGGTGTCAATTTGTTGGCACCCAGGTGCTAAAACATCAGCACCTAATAGATGGAGAGTGTGATTAATATGAGTATCGGTAAGCGCATTTTGCTTGTAGATGATGATACTACATTGGTTGAGATGTTGACAGAACAGCTTCAATTGCATGATGAATTTGTGATCACTACGTGCGAAAGTGGCATGGGGTCGCTGGATATCGTCAAAACAGACTATTATGACGTTATTATCCTGGATGTGGGCTTGCCGGACATTGACGGACGGGAATTGTGTCGGGTGATGCGCCGAAATGGGGTGCAATCGCCGATTATTATGCTGACCGGGGCTGATACCGACGCCGATACAATTTTGGGTCTGGACGCGGGGGCCAACGATTATGTCACCAAACCCTTTCGCTTCGGGGTGCTTTTGGCCCGTGTTCGAGCCCATATTCGCCAGCATGAACGCAGCGATGATGCCATGTTTGCCATTGGCCCTTATACGTTTCAGCCCGGTGCAAAGATGCTGGTGAATGATGAAAGCGGGCAAAAAGTTCGCCTGACCGATAAGGAAGGCGCAATTTTAAAGTATTTGTATCGCACAGGCGAACGGGTGATCAGCCGGGATGTCTTGCTGGACGAGGTTTGGGGGTACAATACCGGGGTGACAACCCATACGCTGGAAACCCACGTCTACAGATTGCGTCAGAAAATCGAAGAAGATCCGTCCAATGCTAAAATTCTGGTGACCGAGCCAGGTGGGTACAGGTTGATACCTTAAATAGACTGGCTAGAACACAATAATCTCAAAACATAATTGAGACGCCATTGTTCACGCGTTCGCCAGTGTCTGACAGCATCAGATCTAGAAAGGTGACTTTTCGAGAGTCACGGTTTTGCCAGTGGATTGTGCCTGAGCAGCGTGAAATATATGGCTTGTTGCCGATCATTTCATAAAATTCGATGGCGACGGATTGATCGTATTCACCACCAAAAAGCTCAGAAGCTTTCTTGCCTGTTACATCCACTTCGAACTGTTCAACGACCTTTGATCCATACAGCCGATATTGAAAGTCGTAAGGCTCCCACATAACATCTGTGACAACCACACTGCCCCACCACGGTGTAAAATCATCCCAATCATAATCAGACCAGCTCGGAAGTTGGCGGTCTCCGCGTTTTTTGTTCCATAAATCTATGAACGCTTCACCGCCCGGAAAATTTGACGCGTCCGTATCAAGATCGAAATACTCGAAGGTCCAGGATTCCCACTCTTTCCAAATTGTCATAAGCACCCCTACTTGCTTATAAGTATAATTATTATTGCCTTTTGAAGCCCTTGTTTATCCTAGATTCAAAACAGGAACCTCGTCCAGTATAATAATTACAATCATATTCGTATTGTTACATGAGGGCATCACTTTATAGGAAGCGTTCTATCTGATGGGAATGTGATAGTAACGGTTGTTCCCTTATCTATTTGGCTTTCAATTAATAAATATCCTCCGTGGAGTTTCATCAGAGAATTGCAAATCGGCAAGCCAAGTCCGGTGCCACCATGACTGCGTTTTTGGCTTTCGGCGACTTGCCCGAAGGGCTGCATAACTTTTGAGATGTTTTCTGCATCAATGCCGACGCCTGTATCGGAAATTTTTATTTCCATACAGTCGTTTTCATTAAGGCCAGCGCTGAGCGTAATTCGGCCTCCTGCAGGCGTGAATTTAATAGCGTTGGATAACAAATTAATAATAATCTGTTTCACATGTCGTTTATCAGCACGCAGGTCTGGCAAATGATCTTCTATTTCCGTATCCACTTTGATTGCAGCGCCCCGGATCCGGGCCTTTACCATTGAAATGCAGCCCTGCACGCATTTTTCCATATTGACGTTCGTATCTTCAATTGTTGCTTCACCGGCTTCGATTTTTGAAATATCGAGAATATCGCCGATGATTTGCATCAGGTGATTTCCTGCTTCATGGATCGAGCTTGCTGAATCATGATTTTTTGAATTTCCGAGGGATCCGAAGACCTGATGTGTCAACATGTCGGAAAACCCGATAATGGCGTTGAGCGGGGTGCGTAATTCATGGCTCATATTGGCGAGAAACTCTGACTTGGCCCGGTTGGCAATTTCGGCTTCTTCCTTGGATATCATGATCGCAAGTTCGGCTACTCTGCGTTGTGTGATGTCTTGCAACATGACGGTGAAAATTCTTTCGCCCTTAATGTCGAGCTTGGATACCGATGCGGATGCTGGAAACTCGGTGCCGTCTTTACGCAAACCAGATATATCCTGGCGAAGCCCCATGGGCCGATAATTGTCTTCTGATCGGTTGAACTCATCGACAAGTTTGCTGTGGTTTTGACGAACAGCTTGCGGGATCAGGATTTCCATGGATTGACCGATTATATCCTTTGCCGCGTATCCAAAAATGCGTTCAGCGCCCTGGTTAAAAAGCTCAATGGTCATGTCTGAGTTAACGGTGATGATGGCCTCTGGTGCAATATCGAGGATGCCTGTTAAACGATCTTCGGTTTGTCTTTGCATAGCTTCCCAGGTTTTGCCCCGCCAGGATATAAAGCCAATCATAAGCATGCCGAGGACCCAGACACTGCCATGGGTTGTCAGCAAGGAGACTTTGCTTTTGTGAGCAGCCTGAATATAGGGCTTCAGCGGTATGGAGACGCTGACCCCGCCCCGAATATCACCGACGCCAAAGCCAAGATGACCATGGCATAGAACACACCCCTCCTTCATAATCATGGGGCGCATGAAGCGGATGTAGGGCTGCCCGTCAACATCTGCCCTTTCCAGTGTTTCTTTTACGCCTTTATCGAACTGTTTTAAGGATGCCAGCTCCCAGGGATCAGGCTCGTTATCCGGATTGAGCAGGATTTGGCCTGTGATCTTGCCTTTGATACCGTACATGGTTTCAAATTCTTTGGTCATCTGGCTCATCATGTAGGCCGGGTTCATCAGTGTGAGGTCTGCTCCGTCGATGGTTTTGATATCCCGGTGGGGTAAATGATCCAGATACGGATTTGGGGGTGTTCGCTCATCTGGCTTTACATATAAACCGCCATGGCGTGTGGCCCAACGGCGAAAGGCCTGGTCTTTATTCCAGTTTGCCCGGGCTTCTGCGGCGGCAATATTAATGGCCTGTTTGTCTAGATTGTCGAGATTCCAGAGTGCGGATGTTACAACCAGCATCGTCAATGTGATGACGGCATAAATGGTAAAATTCCAAATTGAAATTCCAGATTTATTTTGCACTGTGCCCAAAGATTGTTCCTGTATATGAATGCATAATTTTATCTATAATTGCATTTATGTGTATTTTGATTCCAGTTAAGTATGAACTGGGGCCGCTGTCGATACATAATATTGTATTTAGGCTTTAAAAATAATCGATAACTTTCGGGCACACATAAACTGTTATGTATTTTCCTGTAAATAATCACCCATAATCCGGGCGAGGCGAACTGATTTGCGATGCAGCGGTTTTAATTTGATGGCTGCCAGTGCAGCATCATAGTCTGCAATGACTTTTCCAAGGTCTTGTACCGAAGTGGCCATGGATTTAATATTGGCCCTGAATTCTTTTGTTTCCGTTCGCATAATTTCAATTTGAACGTCGAGAGCAGATAGGCTCATTTTCAGACTATCGACTGGTGTAAGCTCTGAAATACTCTCGGAAGTACTTTGCTGGAAGTCTACTCTGATTAATTTATTCATGTGAAGATTCCTCAGTCTGGTGGCGTTAATCCCATTTGGAAAACATATTATTTCTAATTAATATTTATTATCATTCTATATTTGGATTTATAATTCATTATTCAAGAGAATACAATGATATGCGTAAAAAATTAATTCAGGAAGGGGTTTATAATTGTGGCCATTTCCTGATTTCACAGTTCTCAAGACGGTGGCCTGCCAGATGGTGAAAAAATGTTCTGTGCCCTACAACCGCTATAGAGTTTTCACTTCGCGTTGAAATCCATTGTGAGAATTCTGTTATCCGCGCCTGATATACGCTTTCAGGCTCAATGGATACGCCGCGTGTGTCTTTTTCTCCATCGTGCCACCAGATATCGTCGAGATGACTGAAATCAAGGCCGGGGAACGTTTTTGCCAAAGCAGGTGTCGGCGTTCCGACATCACAACTGTTTGCGAGTTTTTCTCTATGAAGACTGGAAACAAGTATTGGTACAGGCAAACCACCAAATAATGTGAGCGTGGTTTCCAGTGCGCGTCTGAGCGGGGATGTTACAATAAGCTCAACACCGAGACCGATTGCGGCTTTGCTGGCTTCGCGTGCCTGCTGAAAGCCTGTATCTGATAATCCAGCGTCAAAGTGAAGGGGGTCCTTGGCGTTCAGATCGTAGAGCGCATTGAAAGTCGATTGTCCATGGCGGATGAGATAAATGTTTTTAACCATAGAAAATTGATACTGTATATCGTCTGCCTGAAACAAGCATGATTACGGACTCTAAAACAAAAGGGCTTTTGGTATGGTTGGTCGTATATGCCAATAAGGGTATATCTAATCTTGGTTATACCTGGCCTGAGGTGATTTACTGAACGCGTTTTTGTGAAGTAATTTGTATTCTATAGCGATAAATAGAAAATTTGATGGTTCAACGAAAAGCGCCCGGTTGGGGGAAACCGGGCGCATATCGGTTCTGAAAAGAAACCTAAGGGTGGTAGGGGGGCACCATCCCTTTATTTCGACACTGATGCCGAAGCATTGCGTCTGATTATTAATATAGAGCATATTTTTAATTTGAAAAGGGTTTTTTTAATTATTTTTTGTTTTCATAGGCTTTATGTTGAAATTTAAAAGCATTCAAATCAATCACGCCTCTTAATTGCAGTATTTTCCATTGAAAATTCAAATAATTCTGGTTCTAAATCTATACCAAACCTTGGCTCGATCAGGGCAAAATCGGTTATTGTGCCTTGAACATCAAAAACCGTCCATTGTCGTAACATAAGGGGCCTGTCGGTAAAAACCAGTGTAATGGTGCCGCTGTAAGGATCATCAACCTGAATCAGAGATACACGAAATGCGTTAGCACCTCGTTCAATTTTTGTTATAGCGAGGCCATCGGCAGTCAGTTTCAGGTTTTCCTTAACCAAAATAGCCGCCGGGGTGGTGTTGAGAAGCGTGAAGCTTTTCTGTTCCAGTTGGGTATCTTCATAAAGCAAGAATATGCCGTTCGAGACAATCATGTAGGGATTGGGTGGATCGTAAACGATTCGAAGCCTGCCGGGGCGCGATAGAAAAAAATCGCCCTGGCGCATATCGCCTTTGGACGTCATCTGCATAAACCGGGACTTCAGGGTGCCGATGCTGTTGAGATAGTCTTCTATGCGTTTGATGTCAGACTTGTCTTCTGCGCTGAGAACCATGAGTGTTGTCGGGGGTTGAACGGCCTGCGCAGGTGTGATTGCTGCCCACAGACAAAGGGACAGCAAAATACATACTATGGATAATTTAATATTGGTCATGAATAAGCTTTAAAGCTTTAGTGATTGCCGATCAATACTTCTCGGCGCCCGACGCGGTTGGCAGGGCTGACCACGCCTTCTTTTTCCATCTGCTCAATAATGCGTGCGGCTCTGTTATAACCGATTTGCAGATGGCGCTGGATAAAGCTGGTAGAAGCCTTGCCTTCGCTGGCAATGATCGCGACGGCCTTGTCGTATAGCTCGTCTGAAGGCGCGTTTGAGCTTTCCATGGCGCTGAATGGATCGTCGTCACCCTCGGTCACGCTCTCGATATAGTCCGGGGTGCCTTGCGCGGAAATGTGGGCGACAATTTGTTCGACTTCCTCGTCTGATACAAACGGCCCATGGACACGGCTGATCCGTCCGCCGCCTGCCATATACAACATATCCCCCTGGCCCAATAGATTTTCAGCACCCTGTTCGCCAAGAATGGTCCGGCTGTCGATCTTGGAAGTGACCTGAAAGCTAATTCGGGTCGGGAAGTTGGCTTTGATGGTGCCGGTAATCACATCCACCGACGGACGCTGGGTTGCCATGATTATGTGGATGCCTGCCGCGCGGGCCATTTGCGCCAGACGCTGGATGGCGGCTTCGACATCTTTTCCGGCGACCAGCATAAGGTCAGCCATTTCATCGACCACGACAACAATATAGGGCAGAGCCTTGTTGGCGATGGGCTGGTCTTCATAAATCGGAATGCCACCTTCATCAAATCCGGTTTGAACGCGGCGCGTCAGGGTCTCGCCTTTTTTGTTGGCTTCTTCAAGGCGGGCATTAAAGCCTGCGATATTTCGAACCCCAAGTTGAGACATGCAGCGATAACGATCTTCCATCTCGCGCACGGTCCATTTCAAGGCGACAACCGCCTTGGACGGATCGGTAACAACCGGGCTTAACAGATGCGGGATACCGTCGTAGACAGACAGCTCCAGCATTTTCGGATCGATCATGATGAATTTGCATTCATCGGGGTGCATCCGGTACAGCAGCGACAGGATCATGGCATTCATGCCAACCGACTTACCGGAGCCTGTGGTTCCGGCAATCAGCAGGTGCGGCATGCGGGCCAGATCAACACAGATCGGGCTGCCACCGATGTCCTTGCCCAGAATAAGCGGCAACTTACCGGGGGCTTTCTCGAAGGATTCAGAGGCCAGAATTTCACGCAAGCCAACCATTTCACGGGTTGCATTGGGCAGCTCAATACCGATGACACTACGCCCGGGAACGACGGCTACGCGAACAGATATCGCCGACATGGACCGCGCCACGTCGTCGGACAGGCCAACAACGCGAGACGTTTTGGTGCCCGGTGCAGGCTCCAGTTCGTACAGTGTAACTACAGGGCCGGGGCGGACTTTTGTGATATCGCCGCGAATACCGAAATCTTCCAGGGTCGAGGACAAGAACGAAGCGTTTTGTTCCAACGCGGCTTTGTTCAGTTTGGTGCTGGCCGGGTTTTCCTTGGTTTCTTCCAATAGGGAAAGCGGCGGCAGGTGATAATCATCATCATCGCCCAGGTCCAGTTCGCTTTGTCGTTCCTTTGTTGCCTTGCGGCCTGCTTTTGGTTTTGCCTTTTTCGGCTCAATCAGGGATTTAGCGATGCGTTTTCTAGCAGACTTCTTCTTGGCGGGTTCCCGATCAAGGATATCGTTTTCCCCGGCTTCAAATTCCAGAATGCGGATTTTGCGCGCATGGGGAAATCTGGCTAATTGCAAAAGATATGTGATTGCACCAGCAAATCCGACAAAGGTCATCTGGAAAGCTTCTGCCACGTAGCGCCAATCGCGCATGGACCAGCCAAAAACATAGATTAAAATAGCAGTCGCAAGACCACCGCAAACCGCAGACAGGATCGCCGGGCCATAGGCCGCATGGACCATTTGTATTATGGGCACCAATTGATTGAACAGAGCCTGTCCTGTAAAGCCACCCAATCCGGTCATCAAAGGCCAGTTGCCGGGCACCGATAGCGTACTTGCCGCAATGCTCACCAGTAAAATTGACGAGATCAGTAAAATTGAGCGGACACTGACTTGTTTGATTGATTGTTTTGCAAACAATCGCAGGCCCCAGGCAATCAGGGTAATGGCTGGAAGGGCCGCTGCCACGCCAAAGGTCTGCAGGGCAATGTCCGCCATAATAGCGCCAGCTCCACCGAGCAGGTTTTGCGATTGTATATCCGTTGCGTTGTTCAGGGACGGATCACTGGGTGAAAAGCTTAACAAGGCTGCAATCAGCGCGCAGCCAAGGGCGATTAAAAGCAATCCGGCCATTTCACAGGCGCGGCGCTTGAAGAATTCGGTCACTCCGGCAGGCAACAATACGCCTTGGGGTGTTTCTTGCGGGGTACTCAGTGTTTTGGCCATGAGGCCATTCTACAAACCGGACCGTTTACAAGACCTTAACAAGTCGTTCGCAGGCCTCGGATATAACAGGGGCGTCGTTAACAAGTGCCAGACGAATGTGAGAGGCTCCCGGATTGAAACCATTTTTATCTTCGCGTGCGCTATGGGCGCCGGGTAAAACACGAACCCCGGCGTCACGCCACAGGGTTTGCGCAGCCTGTTCGCCGTTTCCTGTATTCAGCCACAGGAAAAACCCACCGTCAGGTCTGTAAAAATCAAATCGTCCATCAATGATGCGCTCGGCAATGTCAAAATTATTGCGATAAAAGGCGCGGATGTCATCGGTGTGGGAATCTTCCGACCAGACAGCGGCCGACGCTGCATCTATAGGCAGAGGAATGGAGGCTGAAATGTAGCTGCGAAAGCGTCCGTAGCCTTGCATGATGGCGGCGTCTCCGGCAAAAAACCCGGACCGCAATCCGGCACCGTTGGAACGTTTGGACAGGGAATGAAAGACCAGCACGTTTGTGTAGTCCGTACCGCTGCCATCCATGTCACGACAAACCTGTAGGGCACTTAAAGGCGGGGTCGTATCGTACACATCGGCGTAGCATTCATCGACACACAGGGTGAAATCATATTTTCGGGCCAAATTAATGGCGCGTTCCAGATAGGTGTGATCGGCAACGGCGCCTTGCGGGTTGGCAGGGCTGCATAAAAATAATATGGAAAGTCTGCTCAAGATTTCTGCATCAAGCTCATCCAGATCCGGCAAGTACCCGGTTTCCTTGGTGGCAGACAGATAAAGCGATTCAGCGCCACTCGCCAACGCGGCCGTACCGTAGACATGATAAAACGGGTTGGGCATGGCTACGATAGGACGCTTGCCATTTTTTTGATCGGGCACCAGCCATGTGGGCAGTAAGTACAGGGCCTCGCGGGTGCCTGCGCAAGCCAGAATATGAACCATGGGATCGATATCGCCATGGCCCAGACCAAATCTGCGGCCGAGCCATCCGGCAATGGCTTGACGTAAATCCACGCTGCCCGGAAAGGGTGGATATTTGTTCCAGGTATGAAAATTATCGGAGACAATATCGCGCACCCAATGGGGCACGGGTTGTTGCGGCTCACCCACGGACAGGGCAATGGGGTCTAGTTCTTCGGGCGGTGTAATTCCCTCCAGCAGCGTTTTCAGCTTGTCGAAGGGAAAATCAGGCAGGGTAGTCAGCCGCGGATTAATATTCATAACTTTATCCATACTTATATCAATACGAGGAACTGTGTAAGCAATCGGGATTTCCTGCAAGTGAAAAAAAGGATGCGCATTAGAAATTTAATGCGCACCCTTGGGCTGCAGACCCCCCTTAATAACTTTGGGAGGAACTTTAAACAGACCTGCCGAGCTAGATTTTTTGTGAGCCTTGTCCGAATTCCGGATAGGCTTCCAGCCCCAGTTCAACTTTGTCCATACCTTCAAATTCTTCTTCTTCGCTGACACGCACACCAAACAGACGATCAATGATGAACCAGACGATCAAGGATGCGAAGAACATGAACGCGCCAACAGCCAAAATGCCTGCGAGTTGTGTCATGAGGTGCGCGCCTGGATTTGTCAGTGGCACCGCCAGCGTTCCCCAGATTCCGGCGCACAAGTGAACCGGAATGGCACCGACAACATCATCAATGCGTAACTTGTCGAGCAAAGGAACTGCAAACACCACTATGATACCGCCGACACCACCGATCAGGATGGCTTGCCAGACTTGTGGCGTGTCCGGTCCGGCAGTAATGGAAACCAGCCCGGCAAGGGCACCGTTAAGCACCATGGAAAGGTCAACGCGCTTATAAATAAGTTGGGTCAGGGCCATGACTGTCAAAACGCCACCCGCTGCCGCCATATTGGTGTTGGCATAGATAATGGAAATTGCTGTGGCGTCCGCTGCACTGCCCAGCGCCAGTTGCGAGCCACCGTTGAAACCAAACCAGCCAAACCACAAAATAAAGGTGCCCAAAGTCGCGAGCGGCAGGGAGGAGCCCGGGATGGGATTGATTCGGCCTTCGCGATTATATTTGCCTTTGCGCGCACCAACGATAATGGCACCGGCAAGGGCCGCCCAGCCACCAGCGGAATGAACGATTGTGGAGCCGGCAAAATCGGAGAAACCCATTTCAGCCAACCAGCCACCTCCCCACTGCCACGCGCCTTGAATGGGATACAGGAACCCGGCAAGGACAGCGACGAATAACAGGAACGGCCACAGCTTGATACGCTCGGCGATGGTGCCGGAAATAATAGAGGCCGTGGTGGCAACAAACACCATCTGGAAAAACCAGTCGGAATGGGCGGTGTATTCACCGCTGTAATCAGCGGTTTCCACGGCACTGGTATCACCAGCCCAGGGTAGCAGGGTGCCGAAGAACCCACCCCCGACATCCAGATACATCAGGTTATAGCCGCACAGCCAGAACATAACGCCTGCCAGAGAATACAGAGCGATATTTTTCAAACAAATGGTGGCGACGTTTTTTGTGCGAACCAGCCCGGCTTCCAGCATGGCAAACCCGGCCGCCATGAACATGACAAGTACGCCATGGATTAAAAACGAGAAGCTGTTGAGGATATATGTCGTCTCGGATGGAATGGGCATAGATGTATCCTTCAGTTAAGAGAAAACCATGAACACACTTCTTCAAGTATTGTGCCAGTTTTTGGGGATAGTTTTGTTGTTTGTTATCAGGCAGTTACAAGTGGGCGTAGGGAATGCCTCATTGTTAAGCAAAAAAAGTGCTTAATTTTTATGCAAAGCAACATTTGTGCCTAATAAACAGACTTTGCCGGATTTGGCCCGGCTAAATGGCGGATTTACAGGGAATTAACATAAATCATGGTACCGTCTGTATTATGAGGTCACACTTAATAGTAGATGCTGAGATATATGTTTGCCGAAACATGGAGCAATTCAGATGAGTGCCCGGGTAGAAGCTGACGATTGGGTTTACGAAATGTTTCCCAAGGATACACCGCCGGATGCTTGTGGCTCTTTCGCGTCTTTCAAAAGACTGTGGGATAGTAAGCGTAAAGGTGAGGCTCTTCCAGCATGGAAAGACTATCAATTGGAAGACTTTGCTGATTGGTACGGCTGGATTAACGTGGAAGACATCATGCCGGGTGAGCCTTTTGATACGGTGCAGCGGTTATGGGGGACTAATCTGACAACGGCGTTTGGCAAGGACCAAACCGGCGTGCGGATGCGAGAGATGAAGGGCAGCGTATATTCTGATACCGATTT
>JABJOR010000234.1 GCA_018664265.1 Rhodospirillales bacterium | reverse complement strand
GATATCTAACTGGCGCTGCCAGTGAAGCGGGGAGCCATGCGGCAGGTTCGGTCGCGGACCTTCTTGATAAAGCCAAACACTACAACTCGTCTCAACCAAGCTCTGATCGGTTGAGAAGTGTACTTGGTGGTAACTGATAAACGAAAGGATAAAACGATGGCAAAAAATACCATCATCGCAGTTCTGTTTTTAATGCTCTCGGCCTGTGCCGGGAAGGATCGGGAAATGCCAACAAATGAAAGTGGCGGCTCTGACGATATGCGAATCAGTCCTTGTGTCTGCAACCAGATTGAGCACTACAACGGGAGCGGATTTGAATGGGCTGGTTAAACAAGAAACCCAAACCGCAACCGGAACTCGATTTTGAACAGGAGCGCAGGAAACCTGAACTCTCAACCCTGCCGTCTGATTCATGTATTGAGCTGGATCGTCATATATCTGCCATCAAACACGATCCCTACAGCTTTGCCGTTGCTCACCGGCGCATGGCATGGTTACTGAAAATTTCAACAGCGTCCAACATTGTGCTGGGTGCCTGTTTGATCACATCCCTCAGTGCATGGTCGGCACTGTTGCCATTAAAGACAACTGAGATTGCTCTGGTTCGCGCCGATCCGGACGATAATCGGATTTATCGTATTGAGCCAGCCAAAGCTCTGACAGTCGAAGGGTTCGATCTGCTCATGGAAAGCATGGCCCGGCGTTACGTGCGTCTGCTTCTTGAAATCGACACGATCACACAGACCGAGCGCTTTCGGGAAGCGTTTCGTATGACAGATACAACGTTTTACAAACGGTTTCAAAAGGAACGCATTGAATCCAATGAAGTACAGAATGCAATCAACAGCGGCCTGACGCGCTCGATCACCGTAGAAACTGTTGACTTCATCGAAAACACCCATGGCACATACAAATATGCAGTCGATTTTGTTCAAACGGACGTGCGCCGGGGGGAACTGGTCGAACAGCTCAAGGCTCGCGCATACATCAACATGACAACACGGCCACAAGAAGCAACAGGCCCGGATCGGTTTGAAAACCCGCTTGGCGTGACGGTGCTCGATCTGGTTCTGAAGCCAAGGGGTAATTCATGAAAATTAAAACACTGATAGCAACAACATGCTTCTTGCTGGCCGCTACTTCTCCTGTCGTAGCACAAACCGTTAAAATGCCTCCAACACCGATAAACACGCCAACAACGGCTGTGCCTCGCCCTGTTGCGGACAGCGTTGTTGCTCAGGCAGAAGATCATGCGGAAGGCCTGTTCCCCGTAATGAGCCGGGCCGCTGTTGGCGGTCAAATTCAGGAAGCATGGGACGATACCGATAATGAAACGGGCGTGTGTTCCTACGCGCTTTGCGAGACCTGTACTTACAAGGTTCGGGTTCGCGAACATATGGTCACAGTGTTAGAGCTGCCGGAAGGCGAGATCATTGATCGCGCCGACGTGGGAGACGGTGGCACGTTTGATGTAAAGCCTCGGGGTCCGCGAAGGCTTGCTATCAAGCCAAGAGGATTTGGCATTGATACAAGTCTGTTGGTTTATGGCATGTCGGGAAATATTTACCCGTTTTACCTTCGTGCCGAGAGCTTCAACTCGGTCAATGTTCCAGACTTGATTGTCCGAATTACCGGGCAGGTCACTATTGAGGATATGGAAGTTGCGGGGATCCATTTAATCAAAGGCCGTTTGGATCCCTTATCCGGATTACCGGCAATGATGGAGGATCCGACCACAGACTCAAAGAGCGAAGCCGTGGCGGGGTTGGAAACGCCTGATCCGGATCGCAAGGCCAACGATTTTGTCCAGGAAGCGAAGTTCGATCCCAACGCCCTGCGCGGATGGGGTGAATACAAGCTCTGGGCTGGTGGTCCGGACGGCAAGACAATGGAGCCGGAAACCGTATTCCGTGATGACCATTTTACCTATATCCGCTTTGGTGCTCGCTGGAAGAATTTAGAGCTGCCCACGGCCTATGTGGTTGTCGATGATATTGACGAGCTGGTCAACACCCGCATTCAGGGTCAGACATTTATCGTAGAGAGCACCCGAAACCTGATAACGCTCAAGTCCGGATTGTCCTATCTGTGCATCAAGTTTGAAGGTGATGTATGAGCACCCTCTGCGATGCACTGACAGCCCTGAGCCTTACCTTTGGTGCCTTGTGTGAACAAACAGGAGAGACGGCCTTGCCGACTCTTCCGGAAAACGACAAGGGTGTCTGGGCTATTCAGCCTCCGCTTCCTCAACCGGAGCCAGTAGCTCCAGCCTTTCCACCCGTCATAATCACACAAGCATCCCCGCCACCCCCGTTGCCAGTTCCTCCCGCTGCACCTGTGGTGGTGGCTCCAGCGCCTCCAGCGCCACCAAATCCCTATCGGTTGGCACTGGAGGCGGCATTTAGCATAGGCACAGCCAGTACATACATACAAAGCATTGAAGGCGAGCCTCTAATACAGGTTGCCAGTGCGCCTCCGGCCTCCGTTATTCCGGCAAGCCTGCCACCACTTGGTGACGCGCTTTCATTGCAGCCGGAAAGAACGCAAGAAAACTATGATGCCGAGGGTGTGATCTCCGGTTTGCCCGTCGATAACACCCGCATTCTGGCGGCAGATCGCTATATCAGCGGCATTCTGGAAACTGGCCTCAATAGCCAGATTGATAGCGGGTCAGGCGGAGAGGCCATAATACAAACCAGCAGGGATGTGTATGGCTATCACGGGCGCAATATTCTGATTCCAAAAGGATCACGCCTTATCTGTGATTATCAACCACCGAGCCGTCAGGGTGACAGTCGCGTTGCTTTTACCTGCAAACGTATCTTGATGGGCGAGCACCGCGCAGAAATCCTGCAGCTCTCGGCAAGGGTTGGAGATCAACAAGGTCACGGCGGCGTTGCCGGAGTTGTCGATAACCGCTTTTGGGAACGCTACGGCACGGCGTTCTTGCTGACAGGACTTTCAACGTCTGTGCGCTTTGCCACGGCCCTTGCATCATCAAATTCAGAAAACAGCCCACTGGGCAATATAGCCGACAAGGGGTCAGAAGAGTTGAGCCAAAAGCTCGGTGAAATCACCGCGAGCGTTCTTGAGCAAACCGTCAACCTTACCCCCATCATTACCATTGCACAGGGCAAGCGGGTACAAATCCGCCCCGCCAAAGACTGGTACATCCGCAAAATTGGAGAAGAATAATGAGCATTAGAAATGCATTCATAAGTGTAATTATTGGCATAGCCATGATGAGTATCAACAGTTTGGTATTTGCCCAGACTGAAAACTCACAGACACAACCAAAACCCGCACCAACAATGGAAGTTGAAAAAACGCTAATTCGCATTCAACCGTTACTGGTTACGGACGTTCCCCTGAACGAGCCTGCCTCAATGGACTTTGGTGCATTATCTGTTCCGGGTATTTCACCGGAATTGACACGCGGTGTCACCGTCAAGGCGTACACGCGCTATGTAGAATACGAAGGCCAGCGGATCGGGCAAGTGGTGCTCACTGGTGTTGAGAAAAACGGCGTTCGAGAGCTGCTGCCAGCCAATTCATTTAATGCACAGTTCGATCTAACTGAACCACGCCTTGAGCCAGGGCAAGATGTCCTTGTGGAAGGTGATGCGGCTAGCTTGAAAGCTGCCCTTGAAAGATTGGCAGAGGCAGAAACACAGGAAGATGAAAAGCCTGTTGAAGAAACCGTTATCACTCAGGACGATCCGGGCTCCCAACAACAAAATAGCGGCGGCAGTGAAGGTAATGAGCTGGCCGGATCGTACCAGGCACCGGAATCTGTTCAAATGGCAGCGGAAGGCGAAGAGTATATAAATGTCACGGTCGCCGGATGCGCGGTGCGAATTGATATTCCTCAAATGCAAGCCTACCAGCAAAACCGCACTGAAACCGTCAAGGACGGCGTGGTAATCGATCAATCGACCTGTTCGGACGATATGAGCAATTCATTTCCCTTGCAAAAGAGTTATTCCGTTTGCACCGATAATGTTGATCTGACACTGAAAACAGCAACGGCTCAATATGTGCTGTTTTACAACGATTCTGGCGGTGCACGTCAGGAAGTAACGTCTTGTGCCAAAGATGCAGAGCAGGTTTTTCCAATCATTGAAAAATTTGATACGTGCAACGTTCTTCTCGACTACACCAATGATCTAGCCACCCCGCAATCAGCCCTGATTTATCAGAACATCAACAATGTAGAGGTGCAGGTTCGCGG
>JABJOR010000233.1 GCA_018664265.1 Rhodospirillales bacterium | reverse complement strand
TTTTTTTATGCTATTTTGAACGGATCGTTGATCGCCGTTGGATCGGTGCGTGGGATGTTTAAGCACGCGAAGCATATGTGTTGAGTTTGGACTGAAATCCTGGTTTATCCAACACAGCCTTGTTGACCACACCAAGGGGGATCTTACCCATAGATAAATCAATTGTTTGCTGGCACGCAATTTTGCCCAAGTCTCTGAACATTTCGTTTGTCCACGCAATTGCGTGAGGCGCTAAGATCACATTATCAAGTTTTGCTATTTCGTAGTCTTCTGGCACGGGTTCGACCTCATGACAATCGAGCGCAGCCCCTGCGATTTGTTTGTTTTTTAAGACGTCTAAAAGTGCTGCTTCATTTACGATACCACCGCGAGCAGTGTTGATCAGATAGGCTGTGGGTTTCATGAGTGCCAGTTCATTTTGACCAATCAGGTCGCGTGTTTGATTGGTTAAAGGACAGTTGATCGAAACGAAGTCTGCGGTTTGCATGAGCGTTTCAAGATCGACGAGTTCTACGCCGATTTCTGCTGCTTGCTCTTTGGGTAGGAATGGGTCAAAAGCGATAACAGGTTTCATTCTAAAGCCGTTCACCATGCCAGATAAAGCCGTGCCAATACCACCCAGCCCAATGATGCCAAGGGTTCGGTCTCTTAGCTCGCTTCCCATGTATGCCGACCGTTCATCCCACGCTCCATTTCGCACCAGTCGATCTTTGATCCGGAGGTTGTGGGAGATGGCGAGCATGAAGGTCATGACTGCTTCGGCAACGGAGTAGTTGACACCGCCTGCAGTGATGGTGAGTAGGACATCTGCGTCTGTACATGCATCCACATCGACAGAATCATAACCCACACCAAACCGAGAAATCATGGTCAAGCGGTCTGCACTTGCGAGTGTTGCCTTTGTGACGCGTGGGGTCAGGCAGATAATTGCGTCTGTAGCAATAAGTTGGTCCGGTGAGATTTCTGATTTATGCGTATCAAAGTAGGTGTAAGATAGGTCGGGTGCTTTATCGAGCAAGGCGAGACCGATGTCTTGATATGTCTGTGTGCCGTCTGCTTGCAAAAAATCGGCGGTTAACTTCACCTGGAAATCGGTGCTCATGTTTTCTCCTAATAAGTTGATATGTGTTTCTGGGCTGTGAAATTTACCACACGTTAGTCTGTGGCGGTCAGAACGTCTTGTGTGACTTCCCGAACTTTACCGGGAAAGGTTTGACCTCGTATCCACATAACGGGTTGACCTTTGCCGGCCTTTTCGGGGTCCAACCATTCGGCTTGTGCGCTTAAGTAGTGCGAGACATAACTGCGCCTAAAGCGTTGGCTGTGATTGTCTGTGCTTTTGTGTAACAGGTGAGAGTGGAACCAAATGACCGCGCCCGGAGGCGCTTCTACGGCAATGCCATCTTCGTCGCGTGCATCACGTGCCAGTTTGAATTCATTTTGCTGCGAGCCTTCAATCTCGTCATGGACAGAAATGTCTTGTTTGTGACTGCCCGGTATAACGTATAGGCATCCATTTTCACGATCTGCCGAGTCAATGGCCGTCCAAGTACCGACCGTTGTGGCTGTTTTGAATCGTTTGCCAAAGTAGAATTTGTCTTGGTGCCAAGGAAAGCCCAATCCAATTTCGGGCGCTTTCCAAATAAAGAGGTTGTTGATGCCCAAAATATTGGGTCCCAGAATATCAACAAGTGGATCTGTTAAGCGTGTATCTCTAACGCGTGCAAGGAATTCTTGAAGATAACAACTGGGGTGATGGATCTTGTGCATGCCATAAATACCTGATCGTTTGTCTTTGCCATCTCTGATAAGGGCATTGCGGTCGATGTGGGCCATAGGCATTTTTCGCTTGCCGGCCACAACGTCTTCTGCTATTTGTCGCAGTTGTTCGTTTTCGTCGTGGGAGAAAACGTTTTCACGCACAAAATATCCGTCGTGTTCCCAAGAGGTCTTTTCGTCGGACATCATGCGATAGGTGCTGGTTTGTGGTTTGATTGATGGGGTTTCCATATAAGACCTCTTTGTTTCTAACGATGCATGTTGAGCGGGTTGCAAAGCAGGTGTCGGTAGCATGGCTCTGGCACGACTTCATTGGAACGAATTGCCCATTGTTTTTGTATACAGATGGACAGGTGATTTCAGCTGTACCGCTTCAACTATTGGTCGTCCGACGGTTATAGCTGCGGATCCGTTCCGGCCAGAAGAGACTTCACGAATGCGACGCTTTTTTGAACAGAAGCCTTTTGGAACGCGATTGCAGCGGTGACCTGAGCAGGAGATCGATCAGCCCGCGGAGCGGGAATGAATGCCGGATCGTAGGGTGGTTCCACGATCTCGAATGCGCCCTGACCCAGTTTAGCCCCCGCACCGAGGTGTTGCGGTATTCGGAATGGCGCCCTGTAGCCGTAGCAGTCCTCGATAACAACCCTCTTGAGGGGAGACTCCTCGCAGAGAATCTGGAAGCACTCAGCACAGGAAGCGTTTGCATGTGCAAACATTATCTGACCCGTTTTCTGATACCGTTTTAACGGTATGTTTTGTATCGGTGCCCTCTGTAACGATCTAAATTCTTGACCCTCGCCGGATGAAATGTGCGCGTTTTGCAAAGAGGCCTTCGTGAATGAAGCGGTATTCACATTGTCGTAGGCACGAATGGGGCGGTATTTTCCGTTGTCAAGCAAGCACGCTTAATCTCTAAACACAACCGATCCTGTGCTAAAAACATGGGCTTTTTGTTTTGGATTGTGATTTATTATACCCATTGCATGATTATATGAACTGAAATGGCAATACCTGCCACTAAAAAACATCTCCATCTTTTCACTTCCTATTCAGGGGGCCGGGGGAAAATGATTCACGGAACCGTCAAAGTTAGAAGCCTAAATGGTGATTTAGCAGGCATTGAAAATATATGCATGTCGAATGGTCGAGACATTGTTCAGACAAGTACAGATGGCAGCTATACCTTACCCCAACAACCTGAAGACCGCTTTGGTGAAAACCTCTCGTTTTCCAATTTATCACTGCATTGGTAATCACGATGACAATGATACTGAGGCATTTGGCGATCATTTTATGGATGTGTTGGGGCCAACGTATTATTCGTTTGATTATGGACCGGCACACTTTGTTGCCTACGACGGAGTGAGAAATTCGTGGCCAAGACCCAATCATCAAGATGAATGGTTGCGAGCAGACCTGGATCTTCATCGAGAACAGCCAGTTGTGTTTTTGGTACATTTCCCCTGGGGGATCTCGTTTTACATGCTTTTGATGCAGAAACGGGTGAGCAGGTTTGGCAACACAATTTTGAGACGCCAACACTTTCTGCACCTGCTGTCTCAGGAACGGGTCTCTGGACTGGAACATGCGATGGATACTTGCACGCTTTTTCAGGATCTAAAATTCAGTAGACAACAAAACACGAACAGCACGCATTCGTGCATATCGCGATTTTCTCATTGTCGACACGGCCTGTCTCTTCGGCTTTCCAATGGGTTTTCGTGAGATTTGGCTTACGGATGACGGGTATTTTAAAACGCGATTTCGCCCTCTCGATTTGCCTTGCCTCATGCAGGCGTCTTTTGATCGTTCTTCGGTAAAGGAAAATCAGAACTGGCAGGGCGAAGTCCACGACCGGGATACAGAGATTCTTGTGCCGCGGCTGCAAGCGCTTTGGAGAGAACGCTAATCAACCAAGCACAATGGTTTCACAATTTCCATACAGGAGGTTTCAGATGGATCGGGAATCGATGAACAAAGAAGAGAATTATTGTTTTGACATCGCTGGTTATTTACATATCCCAGGGGTGTTAAACCAGGGTGAGCTGAATGTGTTGAATCAGGCACTGGACAACGGTGGGCAGGCAGATGGCATGCTGGGATGGCCTGCACCTCTTCGCGATCCGTTTCGAGACTTGTTGGTACATCCTCAATTGGTGTGGTTTCTCAATCAGATCATTGGATATGGTTTTCGTTTGGATCGTCAACCTGAACTGTTGTGTGATGCGAGATACGATGTAACTGCACCACTGGTGGGTGGGAACGAACCGAGGGTTCCGGCGAGGGCATATTATTTTCAAAATGGCCGTCGATATTGCCAGGCAGTGCGAGCGATTTGGGCGCTTGCAGATGTGGAAGAGGGTGATGGTGGTTTTGTGATGGTGCCTTGCACGCACAAGGCAAATGTGGAGACGCCTGACGATATTGCTACAGGTGAAGACGATATGGGATTGACCTTTCAGCCTGCGATGAAGGCTGGTGATTTGTTTTTGGTGGCGGGAACAGTTTTACAGGGTGTGCGCCCCTGGTTGGGTGCTGGACCTCAGCGTTTGCTCAGTTATGAATATGCAGGGCGAGGGGCGATCCAGTCAGCGGGAACAGGGCCAAAGGTGCAAGAAG
>JABJOR010000232.1 GCA_018664265.1 Rhodospirillales bacterium | reverse complement strand
TCGCCTCGCCAAGGATTTTGAGAATCGCACCAGAACTGCTCGAGCCTTCCTTCTCCTGGCATCGATACGCCTTATGGTCAGAAGACTATGTTTTCAAAAATAAACTTCTCGGACGGACTCTAAGTATAAAATTCTTTAGTACAGACAAATTAGTAATGATATTGACTTATTTGACATATTCAGTGTATACATTGTGTACGTATTGCATTTGTTTCGAGTTACATTACTAGCAGCATACCAAGAAGCTTAGTTATCCCCTGACAATGTGAGCGCTATACGAACCACATCATCACATGCAGTGAGGTGTGAATTTAACACTCCTATGTAAAGGAATTAACTATGCCAACAGGTACAGTAAAATGGTTCAACCCAACTAAGGGTTATGGTTTTATCGAGCCAGAAGATGGATCAAATGACGCTTTTGTTCATATTTCAGCCGTAGAGCGCGCTGGTTTGAGCTCGCTTAACGAAGGCCAGAAAGTTTCTTACGAACTTCAGCCTGGGCAGAATGGCAAGTCTTCAGCCGAAAGCCTTGCTATCGTCGAATAACGACGAAAGAATATACAGAACCTGTATTTTCTACAGGAACTGCACAGAATTAACCGGAGCTACTTAATTGAAGTTCCGGTTTTTTTGTGCGGGTAATAATCACTTCATTCCTTTAATCTCACTTCATGACAAAGAAAATTCTTTCCATTCAAAACCACATCCCCAAAGGGGCAAGTGTTGAAGCTCAGGACTTTATCCGCAAAGCCGCCAATGCAGGCGACCGTGAAGTCACCCTTGAACAAATTGCCAAAATCCGTGAAGAAACCCGCATCGGATTCACACCGACCGTTGAAGCAATTTGTCAAGAAACTGCAATCACCTATGAAGATATAGAAATTGCTGGCATCCAAGTCATGACCGTGACACCGCACAATTATGATGCAACCAATGAAGAGCGTTGTATCCTGTATTTTTATGGTGGTGGTTATGTACTCGGCAGCCCATTTGAAGATTTGGTCGTAACCGCTCAACTCGCAAATCTAACAGGATTGAAAATTTATGCCCCCTGGTACCGATTGGCCCCTGAACATCCATATCCTGCGGCCTTGAATGATGGCATTGCTGTATACGAGGAACTGATCAAACGCATGAAGCCCGGCGGGCTAACCCTCTCTGGTGAATCTGCTGGTGGCAATCTGGCATTGGTCGTGGCTTTGCGGGCAAAAGAAATCGAGCTGCCGCCTCCTTCGGCCCTTGCTTTACTCTCTCCATGGAGTGATCTAAGCGATACTAGTGAAAGTAATTGGACCCATTTAGGGCTGGACCCGACTTTCCCATCAAAGCCTGATGATGGGAGTATTTCACGAGCTTATGGTGGCGATGCTGATTTCTATGATCCCATGATCTCTCCTGTATACGCCGATTATTCTGGCGGATTTTCCCCAACCCTCATGACAAGCGGAACCCGAGACATGCTCATGAGTGACAGTGCCCGCCTGTCCACAGTGATGCGCCAAGCTGGGGTAAACGTGCAGCTAAATCTTTGGGAAGGCATGTGGCACGTGTTTGAATTTTATCCAGAGTTGCCTGAATCCAAGCAATCTTTGGAAGAGATCGCCAATTTTATAATGGCGCATACAAGTTAAAGTCACACCAACAAGAACGATTAGACAGTTATATGATATTGTAAGATAATACGGTATGCAGAAATCGTATTTCTATACATTTTGATTGGAATTTTGTTGCCTTCAAAGCCAAAACCCTCTCATAAGATTCAAACTGGTCCGGCTCAAAATGCAAAGGATGAGCATATCCCTGATGGTCTTGCCCATGTCTACAGGGAATTGGAACACACAGCAAAGATCGGGTACTGGGAATGGGATGCTAACAATGACACCTTGATATCTTGTTCAACTGGGTTTGCTGAAATTTTCAACATGACGGTGGAACAAGTCATGAAAAACATCCAGACATTCGAAGATGACCTAAAATATGTTCACCCCGATGACCGCGATTTTTACATAAACTCCGTTAATAGCTTCCGAGAACAATCGCAGATCGATGTTCAGTATCGGATTATAACAACCGATGGTAAAGTTAAGTATGTTCATGAACGGGGCATACGATTTATAAACAAAAACGGCAAAGCC
>JABJOR010000231.1 GCA_018664265.1 Rhodospirillales bacterium | reverse complement strand
AATCATGAATATGCGTCTGGGTGAGTTCGTAGCATTGACTGCCATGATGATCTCACTGGTTGCGTTGTCCATTGATGCCATGTTGCCAGCATTGCCTGTCATTGGCATGGATTTAGGGGTTGTTAATGCCAATGATAACCAGCTAGTCGTATCCTCTTTGTTTCTAGGGTTGGCCATTGGACAGTTTATCTACGGCCCCATATCAGATTCAACAGGGCGTAAGCCTGCAATCTATGTTGGACTAATTTTGTTCATTTTTGGCTGCTTTTTATCCATTTTTGCAACCAGTTATCCTGTTATGTTAGCCGGTCGTGTGCTTCAGGGGATCGGTGTAGCCGGTCCACGCACGATTACAGTCGCCATTGTCAGGGATAAATACAGCGGTGCCGACATGGCGAAGATCATGTCTTTTGTCATGGCAGTCTTTATTATTGTTCCGACTCTGGCTCCTGCTGTGGGGCAAGGGATTTTAATGATTTCCACATGGCGGATGATTTTTGCCGTGTTGTTAGCCATGGCTGTTATTTGCTTTGTGTGGTTTGCCGTGCGTCAGGACGAAACTCTGCCCCGCTCCAATCGAGCAACGTTATCATTTTCAAGAATATTTTCTGCCGTTCGGGAAACTTGTGCCAACAGAGTTTCTTTTGGATATACGGTTGCTGCAGGTCTGGTATTTGGCGCATTCATCGGATATTTGAATTCAGCCCAGCAGATATTTCAAAATCAATACGGGCTTGGTGAATTGTTCCCGGTTTATTTTGGTGCCCTTGCCCTGTCCATTGGTGTCATGTCGTTTCTCAATGGTAAACTGGTTCACCGTCTGGGAATGCACCTTTTGACCCTGCGAGCCTTACAATTAACTGTTATTCTTTCGATTACATTTCTTGGCATTGGTCTTTTCATAGATCAAGGCATGCCTTTGTGGATGTTCATGACCTGGGCACTGAGTGTGTTTTTGTGTCAGGGAGTGTTGTTTGGCAATATCAATGCCCTTGCCATGGAACCCTTGGGTCACATTGCCGGAACCGGGGCGGCCATTGTTGGTTCTCTGACAACCTTTATATCATTATTTTTTGGAACCCTGATAGGCCAGGCGTATAACGGCACCACCCTGCCGTTGATTGGCGGGTTTGCCGTGCTGGGCATGATATCATTGCTGGTCATGAGATGGATTAACCAACCAAATCACTAATTGGTGTTGATCTCTTGCATTGAATTCTGGTGGCTTCGAATGACAATGGCGCTTATGGGGGCCAGCACGAAGCCCTTGTCAGCCAGAGTCGCCAACCATTCTTCCAAAATATCCAAGGTCGCATCGCGAGGATGTCCGATGGCAATGGCTGATCCATTCCTGCGCGCCAGTCGTTCTGTCTGGGCAAGTTGTTTGCGAACGGTGTCGCGATCATCGACGTGATCGAGAAAGACATTACGTGATGCAAAGGTAATTCCGGTTTCATGGGCTATTTCATCGGCAACGGACCTGCCTGAGGTTCGCGAGTCAAGAAACAGCAGACCCCGGCTTTTGACCTCGTTCAAAACCAAGCGCATGCCGTCTTTGTCTTGCGTAAACCGGCTACCCATATGGTTGTTGAGGCCAACATACCCTTCGAATTGCCCCATTCCCCATCGTAGTTTGCGTAGAGTTTCTTCCGGGCTGTTGCTGGCGTTCAGGAAATTCGGACCCGGGTCAATATCTGCATTGCCCGGTTGCATGGGAACATGAAGCATAAGCTCATGCCCTGCAGCGCGTGCCTTGCGTGTCTGGGTGGTTATATCATTGGCATAGGTCAGATAGGATAATGTCAGTGGTCCAGGTAATGTGGTCGCGCGCTGTGAACGTCGCCTGTCGACGCCCATATCATCGATCACGATGGCAATCATTGGTGCGGTGGCAGGAATAGCAAAGGGTAATGCATGTTTTTGCCAGAGAGAATCAATTACCCTTTTTGGCTCGATAGTCGCCGTGGTTTCCGGAGTGTTCAGGGAGGCTATTTGTTCTTCAGCGATGTTCTCTACAGATTCTGGGGTTGTTTCTAATTGTGGAACTTCAGGTTGGGCTTCTTCAGTGCTTTCAACATCCAGGGGCGCTGTTGAGCTATAAGAAGGAATACTTTCTTCGGGGATAACAACCCGTGTATCACCAGTTTCTGAAACTTCTATTACCTTTGCAATTTCTGAAATTCCGGATTTCGTAGCGATAACGGGGGCTTGCTCATACAAATCCTGCGGCAAAGGCTCTTCATAGGCGTGGCTAGAGTCTCCAATGGAACTCTCCTGCTGTTCAGAATAAGAAACCGCGCTATCTGTCAGGTCAATGACCATTTTCGGTGTGGATTGTTGTGTATACCATGCTTGGGGTGTGGCTTTTGACTTTTGCTCAACAACGCGTTGTTGAGTATCGCTGAGTAAATGAATACTGAAGCCAATGGATACAACAGCCATGGCAGCAATGGGGATTATCAATTGCCAACGCCACCAGTACGGTTGCTGTACAGGGTGCGTTTTATTCTTCGGTTTGTTAGCAGCTGTTGTATTGTCTTCCAGTGATTCCACTGTTTCAGTATCCAGTTCTATAAGGTAACAGCAGTATATCGAAGCAGATCAAGTCGGGTAAACCGCTCAATTCTGATTATTAGAAAGTCCTTGAAGAATTGGACAATCCGGGCGGTCATCTCCATGACATTTCTTTGTTAAATCAACCAAGGTATCGCGGACTTCCTGCAATTCTTCGATCCTCAATTCGATTTCATGAATATGATTTAATGCCAGGGATTTTACATCAGCGCTGGCTCTGTGCTGATCGCGCCACAAAGTAACCAGATTGCCCGTATCCTTGAGTGAAAACCCCAGGTTTCTGGTACGTTGAATAAATTGCAATGTTGAGACGTCATTGTCTGCATAATCACGATAGCCATTTGTCTTGCGACTGGCCGGGGTTATCAGGCCAATTTCCTCGTAATACCGTATCGTTTTGGCTGTAACACCGGACAGCTTTGAGGCTTT
>JABJOR010000019.1 GCA_018664265.1 Rhodospirillales bacterium | reverse complement strand
TCCCTGCTGGCCTTTGGTGGCGCAGGACCACTGTATTCATCCTACCTGATGCGTGACCTGGGCATGAGTGAAGTTATCGTGCCACGCCATCCCGGTGTGTTTGCCGCAGAAGGATTACTGCTCAGCGATATCCGCCATACATCCCAACGGCCCTATCGCCGACCACTAGAAGGCATTGAAGAATATGAAATAGCGGGCGTTCTTGGTGAGATAATCAAGGAGCTGGATCATGAGCTGGAAACCGATGGCGTGCCACGCGACAAACGAAAATTCCATTGCAGCGCCGATCTTCGCTATGAAGGGCAGTTTCATGAAATCGATATTCCCATAACGTCACCAGACGGGACTGGCTGGTGGGACTGGCGTAAAGCAGTTGTGGATTTTGTTAAAGTTCATGACACGTTGTTTGGTCATGCCGATCAGGACGAGCCCATTGAATCCATCAATCTGCGCGTTGAGGCACAGGGCTGTATCGACAAACCAATTCTTTCAAGCGGCGAGGATGCCAAATCATACCAGCCTGATCCTTATGGCACCCGTGAGGTCTACATTGAAAAGAACGGTGGCTGGCAATCTTGTGATTTATATCGTCGTGAAGATTTACATCCCGGTGCAAGTTTCTCAGGCCCGGCAATTGTTACACAAGTTGATTCAACCGTTTTGGTTCTACCGGGTCAAACTGCCCACGTTGTCAAAGATGACGTGATCCGCATTAGTGAAAATAAGGGAGATGCATGATGAGCGTTGATCCAATCAGCCGGGATATTTTCCAACACGAGCTTATCGGTATCGCCGAAGAAATGTCGGTGTCTTTGCGCCATTCGGCTTTTTCATCCATCATCTGGGATATGTATGATTATGCCTGCGGATTGTTGTTGCCAAATGGTGATATGATTTCACAGGCTCAGACAATCCCGGCGCAGCTCGGTGTCATGCCGACGTCTGTGCACTATATGTTTGAAGAGTTCCCGTTAGAGACTTGGGCAGACGGCGATATTATCCTTTGTAATGATCCATACCGTGGATGCACGCATACACCTGATATGTGTATGTTCAGCCCGGTTTATGTTGATGGTGAGATCATCGCTATTTCTTCGACCATTGCCCACCATATTGATGTGGGTGGAAAGGTGCCTGGCTCAGAAGCTGCCGACAACAAGGAAATCTTTGAAGAAGGACTCGTTCTGCCACCAGTTAAACTGATGGAAGCCGGAAAGCCGGTCAAAGCGATATTCGATATCATCGCCAATAACGTTCGTGACCCACGGGCAACCGCGGGGGACTTACGCGCCCAAATCGCCGGGTGTCGAACAGGGGAAAGGCGGGTGCGCGACCTTACAACACGCTATGGTGTGGAAACCTTTAAAGAGCTTGCATCGGCTTGTCTTGATTATTCAAACACCTATATTCGTCGGTCCATTGAAAACCTTGAGGGACGAAGCTCCGAAGCTGTTGTCCTTATTGAAGATGAAATGGCCAGTGAAGAACCGCTGCGCCTTCAGCTAAAAGTGTGGATTGAAAATGGCCGCATGATTTTGGATTTTGAAGGCACGAGCGAACAACGTGCCAATGGATTAAACTGCCCGATTTCGTCGACTATTTCCATGGTGCACTTTGGTGTTAAGGCAGTCTTTGCGCCTGACCTGCCACAAAATTCTGGCATCAATCATCCTCTGGAGGTTCGGGTTCCAGAAGGTTGTACCTTGCATCCCAAACGACCGGGCGCAGTCTCTGCCCGTCATATTACGGAAAATGCTGTATCGGATCTCGTGATTAAAACACTGGTTCCTCTGTCACCGGAAACTGCATCTGGCGGTGCTCATTCTTCCTTCCCGTCATTTGCTGCTGGCGCTGTTGATGATCGCTCAGGAAGTGTGAAGCAGGGTGAAGATGCACCCTATGCTTTGATCTGCGATATGCTCGGTGGCGGCATGGGCGGGTTTGACGGTCATGATGGTATGGACGCCATCGATACGCACGGCGGTAATTGCAAATTGCTGTCGGCGGAAATCATGGAGGCCATGAGCCCGGTCCGGGTTATTCGTTCTGAACTGGTGCCCTCAACAGGCGGCATTGGAAAATATCGTGGTGGGCTTGCAATCAGGCGCGATTATGAAATCTTGTCTTCCACCGCAACGGTGTCCGGATACCTTCAGCAAACCACAGAAGAAACCAAACCATGGGGCTTTGAGGGAGGCAGCGGTGGAGAAATGTCTCTTGCTGCGCTGAACCCCGATACAGACCAGGAGCACAAACTGCGTTCCAAATTTGTCGGGCTTGAAATGAAAAAAGGCGACCGTTTCCGTCTGCAAGGGGCAGGCGGCGGCGGTTGGGGCAACCCG
>JABJOR010000230.1 GCA_018664265.1 Rhodospirillales bacterium | reverse complement strand
ATGCTTCGTGATGATTCAATGCTCATGCTTCGCTCACCCCCAAAAGACGAAGCGATAGGCAAGATCTTTGGCCGCAATCCGGCTTTACATCCATTTCTGGAGCAACGCCTGCCGGATGTTTCTATAAACATATTCAGTCATATTTCTAAAGCCAATGTCTTGGTGAACTGTCGTTTTGCCAAACGGCATCCAATTTACGTCTGTACATCCATGGTTGAAGAGAACCTTCTGGCTGGTTGGGAGAAAGACAAGCTGAATATAGCGATAATATCAGTCCTCATATGCGTTTTGATAATCACCCTTTTATTTGTACTATCCCGCCAGGTCACCGCACGGGAAATAGCAGTTATAAATGCCGAGAAAGCAAAAGAGGAAGCCGATGCTGCCAGTGCTGCCAAATCAGAATTTCTGGCCGCGATGAGCCACGATTTGCGCACCCCTTTAAATGCAATTATGGGGTTTGCTGAAATGATGGAGCTACGCACCTTTGGAAAGCTGGGCGATATACATTATGAGCGATACGCTAAAGATATCCATGAAAGTGGCAAACTTCTCGTAAGTCTTATCAATGATGTTCTCGACCTGTCTAAAGTTGAAGCAGGAAAATATGAGCTACATGAAGAAAATATCGACATCAACAATCATATATCATCAACAATTAAAATGATTTCCCCCCAGGCAAACAATAAGCGAATTAAACTAATTACAGTAAACAATACTGAAAATATGATCCTTCGGGCCGACGAACGAGTTATGACCCAGGTTCTCAATAATTTGCTTTCCAATGCCATAAAATTCACACCCCGAGGCGGGGATGTCACAGTAACGTCCGCAACAGACACCTCCTCTAAATTCTCCATTACGATAGGTGATACGGGCATTGGCATGTCACAAGAGAACATAGACCGAGCAATGCAACCCTTTGAACAGGCTAATAATAATCATGCTCAAAACCATGAAGGCACCGGCTTGGGCCTTCACTTGTGTAAGCATTTCATGAAACTACATGGCGGTACGCTTGAGATTAAAAGTGAAATTAATGTAGGCACACAGGTAACAATCAATTTCCCGACAGAACGGACTGTTCGCTCGAAATAAAGCTATTTCCAAATTAATTCATACATGGCATCAATATTTTCTTGTGCGAGAATCAAATTCTTAAATTCAATATCAACATTCAGAATTACATCAGCCAAATTGTCGCAACAGGTCAATATTGTGGAATCAAGCCTCTCTTCAAACGGCAACAAATCTCTCCATGTGTCCCAAATTGAAGCTTCTTGATTTCGCAGAGCTAAATAATCACGTACCAAATTAATTACCAGAAACATGGGTCCTGTTGAATCACCATGTCCAAATATGGAAGCCTCAACTGAGGCAGATCGATATTGTTTCCATGCATATCCAGATAAAAGGAATTTATCCAAAGGAATATCCACAGTATTGAAATCTATCAATAGATAAGCACAGTGCTCACCATCAAGTTGAGCATCCGCAATACACCAACATTTACTCTTAGCATTCCAATATTCACAAACCCAATGATCTTCATATTTATTGTCTTCAAAATAT
The DNA here is from genome assembly GCA_018664265.1 of Rhodospirillales bacterium. Classification (GTDB taxonomy): domain Bacteria; phylum Pseudomonadota; class Alphaproteobacteria; order Rhodospirillales; family Casp-alpha2; genus JABJOR01. The sequence continues at coordinate 15,938 of JABJOR010000230.1, read as the reverse complement.
GTCGCAAACCCGCATCGGACTCTCGCAGAATAATCTTTCTCTCGTAAGAACGAGCATAGCATTAAGGCATAATCACGACACGTGGTGAATGTGCGTTCTTGTGGACATCGATTTACTTCAAGGGGTGATTTATTGGTGGCAACAATGTTCTTCAGCCGAGATTCAATTGATAGCGTACCACGCGAAGAAGATAGAAAGTCTTCATCTTCAAGGCCGTATAAAGATATATAATCACTGTGAATAAAGAGATTCTGTACAACATGGGCGAGTGCCTCAACATCATCTGGCAAAGGCTTAATTAACAAATCAAACTGCCCAGGATTGGTCCAGCTTCCATGATTTTTGTAATGCTCTACAGATTCACCACTCATGATATAGGCCGCTCTCTCCCAACCAATCCCGCCAATATCTCGATTCCCGGTTCAATTTTTTCGGCGGTGATCGAAGAAAATGCCAATCGAAAGAAATTCTTTGGCGGGTTGGGGCTGGCGAAGGTCGGGATGCCGGGCTCTATGACCACACCTTTTTCCAGAGCCTGTGCCGCCAGCACTTCTGCATCCAGATCTTTTGGCCCGTTCACCCAGTAACTGGTGCCGCCGAAGGAAGGCACTTCTGAACTACCCGGAAGGTGGGCTTCCAGCGCCCGGCCCATGCACTCCCAACGTTCCCGGTAAACCCGGTGCAAACGGTAGATCAATGAGTCGTGATATCCCAACGATAAAAACAATGCCGCTGTGCGTTGATTATTATTCGGCGGGTGTTGCAACATCAATCGGCGAAGGGCGCGCAGCTCTTCTACCAATGTTTGCGGTGCAGTGAGGTAGCCCAAACGCAATCCCGGAAACAGGCTCTTGGACAGGCTGCCCACATAAATCACCCGGTCATCTTCGTCCAGCGACTTCAATGCCGGAATAGGGTCATATAGATAATTGGTCTCGAATTCATAATCGTCTTCGATAATCACAAAATCATGTTTGGAAGCCAATCGTAACAATTCGCGACGGCGTTCCAACGACATGGTGACCGTGGTCGGGTAATGATGGCTTGGCGTCACATAGACAAAATCGCATTCAGCCAAACGCTCATCAACAACCATTCCCTTATCATCAATAGGGATGGGGCGTACGCTTGGCGTTTTAAGTTGAAAGATATTGCGCACAGCCTGATAGCCCGGCTCTTCCATGGCGACTGTGCTGTCCGGTCCAATCAACAAAGAGCCAATAAGATAGAGCGCGTTTTGAGCACCCAATGTTACCAGCGTCCGGGCTTCATCCGCCATAATTCCGCGTCGGGGCAACAAACGGGTCCGTATTTGTTCAACCAGCAACGGATCATCAAATGTGTAGGAATCCGCTGTCCAGGCATCCACACCTTTACGCCCCAGAGCCTGGCGCGAGCACTCGCGCCATTCCACTATCGGGAACAGGTCTCTGTCTACCTGGCCATAAATAAACGGATAAGGGTATTGCTGCCAATTGGTCGGACGGTAAATATTTCGCTGGTTGCTGGGGCGGACTTTAAACATACCCGGCCAGTCCGGTGGGTTTTCGGGCTTATGGTGTTGGGTGGTTTCAGCGGGAGCAAGCGTCACCCCGCCCTGTAATATTTCCTTGTTAACAAAAAAACCCCGACGTTCGAGCGAAACCAGATAGCCATCATCCACCAAACCCTGATAGACTATGCTGACTGTATTTCTCGAGATTCCGAGGCGTTTGGCAAAATGGCGACTGGATGGCAGAGGCGCGTCCGTCACAACATGACCGCTCAAAATTCCCGAAACCAGACGTTGGCGTAATTCAGCCTGAATACTGATCCGTCCATCTTTTTCCAAATGGAATATAAAATCCTGCAATTTGCTGGCCCCATAATCGTCCAAAAACTGGCTCTACGTTCATGAATAGAAAAAAACTAGGTTGTTGGCAATTAATTTAACAAAGAAAGATCAAATATTATCATGCGTGAAATTTATCATTTTATAGACGGCGAAGTCGTCAAAGGCACCAGTGATCGCCGCGGCGATGTTTACAATCCGGCTATCGGCGAAGTCGAAGCCCAAGTAGCGTTGGCCAATCAGGCCGATGTCCGCAAGGCTATTGAAAGTTCAATGGCAGCCTTTCCGGCATGGTCCGCAACACCTCCGGCCAAACGTGCGCAAGTAATGTTCAAGTTTCGTCAGTTGCTGATCGACAATCTTGGTGAACTGGCCGAGTTGGCATCGCGCGAACACGGCAAAACCCTCGAAGACGCCAAGGGCTCAGTCTCCCGTGGTCTGGAAGTAGTTGAATTTGCCTGCGGCATTCCAACGGCTCTCAAAGGAGATTTCTCCGAAAGCGTTGCCACTGGCGTTGATGTGCATAACACCCGTCAGGCGCTAGGCGTTTGCGCTGGTATTACACCGTTCAACTTCCCGGCTATGGTTCCAATGTGGATGTTCCCAATGGCTTTGGCCTGTGGTAACACATTCGTTTTGAAACCATCCGAGCGTGATCCATCCTGCTCCATGCGTCTGGCAGAATTGATGCTGGAAGCTGGCGCACCCAAGGGTGTTTTGAACGTAGTCAATGGCGACAAGGAAGCCGTCGATGCGATCCTGAGTGATCCGGATGTGAAAGCAGTCAGCTTTGTTGGTTCCACAGCGATTGGTCGCTACATCTATTCAACCGGTTGCGCCAACGGCAAACGGGTTCAGGCCCTTTGCGGTGCCAAGAACCACATGGTTATCATGCCGGATGCCGATATGGATCAGGTTGTTGATGCTGCCATGGGTGCAGCCTACGGATCAGCCGGCGAGCGTTGCATGGCGATTTCCGTTGCTGTTGCTGTTGGCGATGATACGGCTGACCGCTTCATCGAAAAGCTTGCTCCCCGTGTTCGCGATCTGAAAATCGGTGCCTACAACGATCCGGAAGCAGAAATGGGTCCGGTTGTTAACCAGCAAGCCAAAGACAAAATCCTCGGCTTGGTTGAAACTGGCATTGAACAAGGTGCCAAACTGGTCGTCGATGGACGCGATGTTAAATTGCAGGGCTACGAAAACGGCTTCTTCGTTGGTGGTTGCCTGTTCGATAACGTGACCACAGACATGGACATCTACAAGGAGGAAATCTTCGGACCCGTGCTGGCTACCGTTCGTTCCAAGTCCTATGACGATGCCATCACCATGATCAATGATCATGCCTATGGTAACGGCACGGCGATCTTCACCCGCGATGGTGATGCAGCCCGTGATTTTGCCAAGCGCATTCAGGTTGGCATGGTCGGCGTAAACGTTCCGATCCCGGTCCCAGTTGCCTACCACAGCTTCGGTGGTTGGAAAGACTCCCTGTTCGGCGATCATTCCATCCACGGAATGGAAGGCGTTCGTTTCTATACCAAACTGAAAACCATCACCTCACGCTGGCCTTCTGGCATCCGCGAAGGCGCTGCATTTAACTTTACAAGCGGCTCTGACGTTTAAGGCAAAAACTGCCAAAATGTTTCACGTGAAAAATTTTTGAAGCATTCAAAACTCCCCGGTTTCAAAATACCGGGGAGTTTTTTATTTATCTAAGGCGATTGCTGGTGCATAACCATACTTTCCAAACAACCAACAAAGAGAACACCCATGAAAAACCTGTGGTCTGACAAAGACGCCAAAGCCGCCATCCGCCATTATGCCAAGCAAGGTGTGAACGAAGATCTGGCGCTGAGGACATACACCACGCGGCTTTTGGGTAATGTGCCTTCGTTGGTCCTGCATGGGGGTGGCAATACGTCGTGCAAGACAGAGGTCGCTGATTTCATGGGAAACCCGACGCCGGTGCTGTGCGTCAAAGGTAGCGGCTGGGACATGGGGGATATTGAACCCGCAGGTCTTCCCGCTGTTCGATTGGCTGAATTACAATCCATGATCGCACTTAAGAAACTCAGCGACGAAGATATGGTAAATGCACAACGGGTCAATTTGCTGGATGCCAGCTCGCCCAATCCATCGGTTGAAACATTGTTGCATGCATTCCTGCCCCACAAATTTATTGATCACACCCATGCCAATGCGGTTCTTGCCCTGACCGATCAACCCAACGGTGAAGCAATCTGCCGTGAGGTTTATGGCGATAAAGTTGGTTACGTTCCCTATATCATGCCGGGCTTCGATTTGGCGAAGGCTGCATCACAGGTGTTTGATGCAAACCCCAAAGTCGAAGGGCTGGTGCTGCTCAACCATGGTATTTTCAGCTTCGGCGATACGGCCAGACAAGCTTATTCACGGATGATCAAGCTGGTCTCCATGGCTGAAAAATATATCAAGGCCAACGCCAAAAAACCCATCAAGGCCAAAACCCTGCCAAAGAAAATTGCATGCGTCGAAGACGTAGCACCAATCCTGCGCGGAGCCACCAGCTTCAAATCCAAATCCCTTATCCTGGAATTCCGCACATCCAAAACCGTTCGCACCTATGTGGATGGCAAAGACATTGCGCGATACTCCCAACGCGGGACGGTTACACCCGATCATGTTATTCGCACCAAACACCGCCCGCTAATTGTCCCTGCACCGCAGGCTGGGAAGCTGGATGCATTTAAAGCCAGCGTAGAAAAATCCGTTGCGGCCTATGAGGCCGAATACCATGCTTATTTCAAGCGTAACAATGCGCGTCAAAAAATCAAGAAGGTGGAACTAGACCCCATGCCACGGGTCATTCTGGTTCCGGGTTTGGGATTATTCGGTCTTGGAAACAGTGCCAAGGCGGCCCGCATCGCGGCTGACCTTGCAGAAACAAACGTCGAGGTCATCAGCCACGCAGAAGGCATGAGCAGCTACGATTGCATTGTCGAGCGTGACACATTTGATCTGGAATACTGGTCACTGGAACAAGCCAAATTATCCAAAACCAGCGAGAAACCACTGGCCCGTCAAATCGTCGCTGTGACGGGTGGTGGCTCTGGCATTGGTGCTGCGACTGCAAAAGCCTTTGCAACGCAAGGTGCAGAAGTCTGTGTGCTTGATCTCGACAGCGGCGCAGCGGCAAAAGTTGCTGGCCTAATTGGTGGTCTGGCGATTGGTTGTGATGTCACAGACAAAGCGAGTGTTGCTGCAGCTTTCAACACCATCTGCAAAACTTATGGCGGCGTGGACATGGTTGTCTCTAATGCAGGGGCTGCATGGCAAGGCAAGATCGGTGAGGTGAGCGATGATGTCTTACGTAATAGTTTTGAGTTGAATTTCTGGTCCCATCAGGCCGTTTCACAAGCGGCCGTCCAAATCATGTGTGCGCAAGGAGTTGGAGGGTGCCTGTTGTTCAACACCTCCAAACAAGCCGTCAATCCGGGGGCAAACTTTGGCCCTTACGGCCTGCCGAAAGCAGCAACCCTGTTCCTGATGCGCCAGTACGCGCTGGATCACGGGGCTGATGGCATTCGCTCCAACGCGGTAAATGCAGACCGTATTCGCTCAGGTTTACTGGACGATCAAATGATTGCCTCACGTTCCAAATCCCGTGGCTTGTCAGAGGCTGATTACATGGGCGGTAACCTGTTGAAGCGCGAAGTCACCGCCGATGATGTGGCCCAGGCCTTTGTTGATCTGGCCTTGGCGGAAAGCACCACCGCAGCCATTATCACCGTTGATGGCGGCAACATAGCGGCGGCGTTACGATAACCCTTAATCGTCGTCATAATATCCTTTGTCCGCTGCACGGTGACAGGCCCGGCAATTTGCTTTCGAGCCGACATCGGCACGGGACCAGACATTTGCCGGCAATTCTTCATCGTGTTCATCAATCCACTTTGGTAATTCGGAAATACGCAAAGGTGTGGATGAAGAACTGACGCCGCGCAAAATTTCATTGTCCCAGCCCACATCTCCTGCATTGGCGACCAGATAACTTTCTATCTTTGAAACCGCCATAGTGTCTACAGTTGCATCCTCGCCGAAATGATTATCAAGGCCCTGCATGATAGCTTTCCAGGACCTTGCAGGCAGCATCTGCGGCTGGAATGCCATATGACATTCTCCACAAGCCGACGCGGTAAGTGGATCACTCACCACGGGATAAACATCATCATCGGCCTGCGCTGATGCGCCGAACAAAACACCAAGGGATACTGCAATAAAAGAAAACCTCATTTTAAACTCCTGTTATATTTTATTAAAAACAATGGATCATTGCCCCATCATGAATGTGAGGAAATCACCCTTTTCACGGGGGGTGCATTCTCGCCCCATCACGCTCTTGCAATTGCGCCGGAACCATTTTTCTGTCTTAACGGTATCGGTATAGCGAGCGTTATTAATCGACAACGCCATGGGCTCTATAATCTTGCCCGCACGAGTCTTTCCCGTACCGGTTGGCGACGGTGTATGACATGTGGTGCACGATGGGATATCAGGCTTGCCATCAGAAAAAGCAGAGACAAATAAGTTTTGTCCTCGCTCCGATGAAAATCCTTTAAAATCAACAGCTTGTTCACGTTGCAAGTTTTCATAAAATGTCAAAACAACACTTTGCGGCGACTGCGCATAGACATTTGAAAACGCCATTCCGGTGAACATTAAAGTCAATAGGAGAATCTTCTTCATGGCTTAGAATCCTTTCGGCATTTGAACTGTATAATCGGCAAACATGCCAACTTGTGTGCCACTATGGCATCCTGCACAATTGGTCTTTGTGCCAACCAATTTATGTTGAAACGCAGTATCAGGTACATCTTCATGAATGTGCTTCCACCGTTTGGTTGCTGTAATTTGCAGGGGTTTTTTCGGGTTAACATTGCGGAACAAATTTGCGGCTCTGGTATCCCAAATTTCCGAGCTGTTGTTTATAAGGAAAGCTTCCAGCGATTGAACTACCTTGCCATCAAGGGATGCATCCTCACCAAAATGATTATCCAGTTCGTTCATCATTTTGAACCAACTTTCCTTCGGCAACAGACTTGGATGAAATGCATGATGGCAATCCCCGCATTCGGTGCTGTATTGCGTATTGGAAACATCCGTCGGAATTACGCTTTCTGTTACAGCACCGGAAATTGTTGGAATGCCGATCAAAAACAAGGCAAGGACGACCACAAGGCCAACAACCCCGGCCACCGACACACCACGGTGAACACCACCTTTAACAGTATCGGTATTATCTGAATCTATATCCGGAATAGCTTTACGCCCTGTAACCATAGATTTTGCCAGATTTTCTTTGGAAAGCAGGCTTTCAACCACAACCCCAAACAAATGCCCGCCAATCAAGAACAGCAAGAAACCGGCAAGGGTTTCATGTATATCTTCAACGCCTTTGCCAATAAAATAAGGAACAACACCAGCCAGTGGACCTTGCTTCTCTTCACCACCGAGAACAACAAAACCTGACAGGGTTATTACCAATAACGTTCCTATCAAAATAAAAATCATCAACGCTCCAAGGGGGTTATGCCCCAAATGCTTTGAGGGCTTTCTTTTTAGCAATCCTAGGATGTGATCGCGCGTTTCACGCCGTGAATATATAAAAGATGAAAATCGGCTGTGATAGGAACCAACCAAACCCCAAATCAGGCGAAATGTGATCAGTGCCAGAACGGCCGTGCCAAACCAAACATGGATCATCAGCCATGAATCCGGCGCCAAAAATCCCGTTATCAAGCCTCCGGCAACCGTTAAAACCAATAACCAGTGAAAAGCCCGTGTCGGGAAATCCCAGATAATTTGAGACGTTTTCATGTTCCTCCCTCCCCTTTAATTGACTGGGCCTTCCGAGATCTTGCCGGAAGGCCCAGTATTAATTTTGTTATGAAAGATGATCAGCTCTTATCGTCATCATCGTCATTATCGAATCTTGAGCACTCACCTCTCATGCCCATCATTCCGCGATGCCTGCCGATTTCATCCTTTTCGATAGCGCCATCATTATTCTTGTCCATCCAGTACGTCATTTTGGACATATGCTCTGTCATTTCGTCGGCAGAGATATTGCCATCACCATCGTCGTCATGCATCTGGAACCGGTCAACCATGCGAGGTTTCATATGGCTCATCCACATGCCCTCAAATTCATCAAGGCTGATCATGGAATTGCCATCACCATCTGCATCTGAAAAACGCTGATTTCTGGTAGCTTCCATTTCGGCAGCCGTGATCTTGCCATCCTGATTGGCATCCATGGTTTCAAACATTTGTTGCATATGATTATTGCCCATGCCGTAACCCATGCCATGTCCCATTCCATGCCCCATGCCCCAGCCGGATTGCCCGGCAAAACTGGACCCGGCATAAGCAGCGCCGCCAATTAGCACGGCGACCCCAAGGCCAATCAAAACTTTGTGAGATTTCTTTTTGTGGGTTTTCTCTACTTCTGACATATCAATCTCCATTTTTCTAGATTACCGAAAATCTCGGATACCCATAGTTAAACGCAGAAATGTCACGGAGGTTTGTCACCAACAGGGTGAATTCGTCATAAATTATGGAAATTTACCGACCTGATACACTTTATGACGAATTAGAACGCAATCAGACCTATAAGGTCTGATTACGCTCCAGAACACACACCATAAAGTGAAGAGACGTGAGTACAAAAAAAACGACACTGCCCTAATATCATTCAGAGCAGTGCCGCTATTAAAAGAAAGGATAAAGACTACTTGTGATCCCGGTTGCTCCAATCAAACTTTAATGCCGAACTGGTTGAAGGCATAACAGCAGCTTCTGAAAGCTGGACACTTGATGCCTCTGTCGTTTGTGAAGGACTGGTAAATGTTTGATTTCGATCAACAGCACCTTCTGCGAATGCAGGGGTTGAGAGAGCAACAACACTGGCCATAGCAAGAGCTGTAAGGGATAAAAGTGACGCGGTTTTAAGAGTTGTAAGCATTTTAAAATCTCCATTGAGTAAACGTTGAGTAAAATTAAATTCGAATTGCTTTCGCTTTGCACAACTCTATAAAACACCGTTTATGTCGCAAAACTTTGTCACATAAAGGGCTAAATTGTCCCGATTTTTGTCAAATATGCCATTTGATACATTTGGATACACCTTTTTAAGATTTTTAATGATAACAGAGAAAAAATGCCATCTGAAAACACCCAAAACACAGAACCCCACATCCTGATTGTTGATGATAACGTGGAATTTCGCGATGCCCTAAAAAGTTATCTGACACAACATGGTTATCGTATATCTTTGGCAGATAGCACAAATTCTGCGCGTAAAATTCTCAAAAGTAGCGTTGTCGATATAATTATTCTGGATGTCATGATGCCCGGAGAGGATGGCCTGAGCTTGTGTAGAGAAGTTCGCAGCACCTCAAGCATTCCCGTTATATTACTCACTGCCATGGGCGATGAGACAGACAAGATTATTGGCCTTGAAGTCGGGGCCGATGACTACATAACAAAACCGTTTAACACCCGCGAGTTATTGGCACGTATCAAAGCTGTCCTTCGACGCACACAATCCCTGCCAACCCAGCGTCAACAACCGGAAGTCTCCCGACTGCATTTTGATGGTTGGCAATTTGACACCGGCCAGCGCGAGCTAATCCGTGAGGACGGTGAAGTCATCTCCCTCAGCACAGGTGAGTTTCTTATGCTCAGCGCATTCCTGCAACGCCCGGCAATGGTCCTGACTCGTGATCAACTTCTGGATATAACCCGGGGCCGTGAAGCCAACGTTTTTGATAGAAGCGTAGATAACCAAATCAGCCGCTTAAGAAAAAAAATTGAACCAGACCCAAAAAACCCGACCCTGATCAAAACCCATTGGGGCGGTGGATACAGCTTTACCGCACGGGTTACAGATAGTTTGTCAGAATAAATTTTGCCTCTTTGGAATTTTGTAAATTGACACAAAATATGGAAACTAAATGACACATTCTGTGCGAAATAACAAAGATTTGCTCTGCTTCCCATAAGCTGATGTTATTGGGAAGTGGTCAGAACTTCCACCTGTAGCAATTTTCAGCCATCTCAGATAATTAAAAGTGATTATTATTTTCAGACACAATCCAGTTACATACAGACATAATGTGCTTACATTCGTTTGCTATAATGTCACTAATTAGACCACCATAATCATGTATAGAGAATGGCAATGTGTTCATTCCACATATCATTAAATGACATTTCATTTGCGGGCACAGATCCAAAGGCCTTGACTGAGCAGCAACCTTCAACGGCACCTGAGGATTGGGCGTCTGTAAAGCGTATTATTATTGCCGCACAAATACGCCGTTATGCCATTATTTCACAAAGAAAAATGGAAAGAGACACAAAGTTTAAATCTACAAAAATGAAAATGCTGTTCGAGGATCAACAAAGGAAATTCATGCTGGCGAAATTCCTTGAAGATGATTTTTCCACCCTTGAACAAAAGATCTTGAAAGCCGCCAAAAAAGGAGAATATGAAGTTGAGGTTATGAGTTTTCCTTCTGCCTACTGCACAGATGCTGGACGGGCTGTAAACTGCTCAGAAAAAAACTGGCCGAAAACATTGCAAGGTAAGGCAAGAAGTTTTTACTTGATATGGAAAGCGCTTGGTCAATACAAGGGTTATCATCTAAAGGCAACAATTCTCAATTTTCCAAATGGATTTATGGGTGACGTTGGTTTGTATATCGACTGGAAATGATAGATATACAAACTTCCATTTATGGTCATCATCAACCTAATTGACCTGCACGGAATTAAGACCGCTTAGCCCTCTGTAAGCGGAAATCAAAATTACAATTTTTAAATTTTCGCTTCTGACTTCCATTTTAGGCACGAAACCAGCCATAATTATGAGTTACAGAAGCTTCTTAATCATTATAAAACGCTGCACACTATTCGCACTTTATGAGTCAAGATTTTCAGCTTATATATTAAATCATAAATTTTTCGTCACAATTCGTAAGCCTCCTATAGTGTGACAAACTTTGTTACACTTTTTTCTCAACTCCCCCCTTAATGTCGTGCATAGTGTAACCATGATAAAAGAAGTTGGAGCCTTGCAAGAAAGCCATCACCTTCTGGTCGTTGATGATCAGAAGGAAATTCGTGATTCCCTGAAGGCCTATTTGGCACGCCATGATTATCGTATCACGCTTGCAGAAAGCGCCAATGCCGCCCGGAAGGTTTTGAAATCATCAGCTATCGATCTGGTTATTCTTGATATCATGATGCCGGGTGAGGATGGCTTGAGCCTTTGTCGCGAACTACGTGCAACCAGCCAAATCCCCATTATCCTTCTCACGGCAATGGCTGAGGAAACTGACCGCATCATTGGCCTGGAAATGGGCTCTGACGATTACATAACGAAACCGTTTAACCCGCGTGAATTGCTGGCTCGGATCAAAGCCGTGCTACGCCGGGCAAACACTCTGCCCCAACAACGCAAACAACCGGGCCTGCCTTGCCTGCATTTTGATCAATGGATGCTCGATAGTGCAAGGCAGGAACTCAGCGGTCCGGACAAAGTGGCAATCCCACTCAGCACTGGTGAATTTTTATTGCTCAGCGCCTTCCTGCAACGCCCCGGAATGGTTCTCAGTAGAGATCAGCTACTGGACATCACCCGTGGCCGGGACGCCATCGCCTTTGATCGCAGCGTGGACAATCAAATCAGCCGCCTGCGTAAGAAGATTGAAAAAAATCCAAAAAATCCAAAACTGATCAAAACCCACTGGGGCGGCGGATACAGTTTTACGGCAGAGGTAACTGAGGCATGAAGTTGTGGCCTAAAAACTTGGCAGGGCAGCTCATGGTACTGCTATTGCTGTCCATGGTTGTGGCTCAGATTGTCGGCGCAATAATCTTGTTTGATGAGCACAGAATGTCTCTGGCTTCAGCAAAACGCGGACAGCTTCTTGGTCGCGTGGCCGGCATTGCGCGCGTTTTAAGTGAAACCCCGACCGCCATGCATGAACGCATATTGGAAGCCGCAAGCACGGTACAGCTCAGCTTCTGGATTAGCCCGGAAAGTTCACTTGATATCAACAACTCTGAGCACCGGGAAAATCCATTCGCCCAAAGATTGATCAGATTGCTCGATCAACCACAAGACAGGCCTTTGCTTGTCGCCTTTGACGGTGGCAACTTCTGGTCATGGCGAAATCGTCACCATGATGATGACGACGACGACGACGATGATGACCATGACGATGACGATGACGACGATGACCATGACGATGACGACGACGACGACGATGAAGAAATGCATGGCAGGCACATGTCGGAAATGGGTGGCATTGGTAAATCGGGGCATATGCGCCCATCAGGTCCAGCCCCCGGTTTATCCCTGTCCCTGCAACTAGCCAACAACAATTGGCTTAACGCGACCTACCAAATACGGTCAAAGAGAGGCGGTTGGGCCTATGCAACACTGTTATCCCTTGTTCTCATGGGTGTTGCTGTTTGTATTGTCACGTTTGTGGTTGTCCGCCGGATAACCCGGCCTTTGGGAAAACTGGCAACGGCTGCCGAGGCCCTCGGGCGCGGTGAAAAAGGTCCCGAGCTTGAAGACAGCGGCCCGATTGAAATCCGCAAAACCACTCAGGCCTTTAATCAGATGCGTGATCGCCTGCAACGTTTTGTGGAAGATCGCACTCGTATGATGGCTGCCATCAGTCATGATTTACGTTCACCCCTGACATCAATGCGCCTGCGGGCAGAAATGATTGACGATGAAGAAGTGCGCATTAAAATTCTGGAATCCCTGGATGAAATGCAGCGCATGACTGAAGCCACTCTGGCTTTTGCCCGCGAAGATGCCGATCAGGAAGACACCCGCGCGACTGACCTTGCCGCCCTGATTGATAGTATTACACAGGACCAGCATGATCTTGGCGAGGATGTTTCTTTCACTGTATCAGAAGGGGCACCAGAGTCCTTACCCTATCGTTGTCGCCCCTTTGCCTTGAAACGGGCCATCCGCAACCTGATTGAAAATGCCATTCGATATGGCGAACGCGCCCGGACTGAATTAAAGGTAATGGACGACGCGATTCATATCACCATTGAAGATGACGGCCCCGGCATTCCGGTTGAATTTCTTGAACAAGTGTTTGAGCCATTCGTGCGGGTAGAAACGTCGCGAAACCTTGAAACGGGCGGAATTGGCCTTGGATTGGCAATCGCGCGCAGCATTATTCGCTCGCACGGGGGTGATATTGTTATGGAAAACATATCGGATAAAGGCCTGTGTGTTCGGGTTATTTTACCCAGAACCCCTCATGACGATTGAAGCCTTTGATAACAAACACTTATTTAGAATGAAATTTTAGCTTCATTTTTTCATTTTTGTATTCTACACTGCATTTCAGAAAAATACGAAACAGCCTCATTCTCTGGAGTGTTCATGTCTGCAAGCGAGATCAATCAGAGTGCATCAACCGGCGCAAATACTGACGATGATACGAACGATGATTCGTTGAGCAGCATCCCTGTGGGCGATCAAATCCGCGACCTGCGTAAGGCACAGAACTTGACGATTACCGATTTGGCAGAAAAACTTGGGCGTTCTGTCGGCTATATCTCGCAAATCGAGCGCAATATTTCTCCCGTCGCCATTGACCGTCTGAAAGAAATTGCCGAGGCCATGGGCGTTCAGATCAGCTGGTTCTTTCAAGGCCGTACAGAAGGCCCTGAAGAAGAACGCGATATGATCGTGCGGCGCGGTAATCGACGTCATTTGACCTTCACCGGATCAGGCTTGAGAGAAGAACTTCTGTCACCCAATCTGAGTGGTGATTTTGAAATGATCATGACCACGTACGAACCCCAGGCCACCACAGGCGAAGAGCTTTATGCCCGGCCCTGTCAGGAAGCGGCTTTGGTTATCGAAGGACGCCTGCAAGTCTGGATTGGTGAGCGCACCTTTATATTGGAAGAAGGCGACACCATGACTTTTAACGGCCTGGAGCCCCACAGCTCGGCCAATCCCGATGACACCCCGGCTCGTGTAGTCTGGGTTATGTCCCCACCAACATACTGATCTATCTTTCTCAAGGAGTCTTTCCATGTCTACTGATACTCTTCCCAGCAGCGCCCAGGTTGTTATCGTCGGCGGCGGCATCGTGGGTGTCGCCACAGCTTTCGAACTCACCAAGATAGGCTTCACGGATGTTGTCTTGCTGGAGCGCAAGCAGCTCACCTGTGGAACCACCTGGCATGCCGCTGGTCTGGTTGGTCAGCTTCGCGCCACCTCCAACATGACCAAAATCGCCAAGTACACCGCCGAGGTGTTCTCAGGCCTTGAAGAACTGACCGGCCAGGGAACAGGATTGAAAACCAACGGTTCGATCTCTGTTGCTACGGAAGAGGGACGCCTTGAAGAACTCAAACGCGGAGCATCCATGGCCCGCGTGTTTGGCCTTGAAGTAGAAGAAGTCACGCCGGAGTGGATCAAGGACAAGTACCCGATCATGAACACCGATGATGTTATGGGCGGCATCTTCCTGCCCGGCGATGGGCAGTGCAACCCGATCGATGTGACCCAAGCCATGGCCAAGGGTGCTCGCATGGGCGGTGCCACCATTATGGAACACACCAAAGTCATCAGCGCCAAGACCGACAAAGGCCGCATTAAAAGCGTGACCACAGACAAAGGCACCATCGAGTGCGAATACCTGGTCATCGCCGGTGGTATGTGGAGCCGCGAGTTCGGCAAACAGATCGGCGTGGATATTCCGCTGCACGCAGCCGAGCACTTCTATATCGTTACCGAGGGCATTGATGGCCTGCCGAGCGGGCTACCTGTTTTCCGTGAGCCTTCCTCATGCATCTACATCAAGGAAGATGCTGGCAAATTACTGATCGGTGCGTTCGAACCCGTCGCCAAGCCATGGGGCCATGAAGGTATTCCCGAGGATTTCGAATTCGACGAACTGCCAGAAGATTTCGATCATTTCGAGCCTGTTCTGGAACGTGCCATGCACCGCATGCCGATTTTGGAAAGTGCCGGTATCCAGACCTTCTTCAATGGACCGGAAAGCTTCACACCGGATAACCGCTACTATCTAGGTGAAGCCCCGGAAGTCAAAGGCGTGTTCGTTGCAACCGGGTTCAACTCCACCGGTATCCAGTCTTCCGGCGGCGCGGGTAAAGCCATTGCCGAATGGATCCGCGATGGTCACCCAACAGGTGACTTATGGGGCGTAGACATCAAACGCACAATGTCATTCCAGAACAACGCCAAGTACCTCCATGACCGGACCACAGAATCACTCGGTCTGCTGTACGCCATGCACTGGCCGTTCCGTCAACCTGAAACAGCTCGCGGCATCCGCCGCACACCGCTGTATCATGAAATGAAAGAAGCCAATGCCTGCTTCGGTGAAGCCGGTGGCTGGGAACGCCCGAACTTCTTTGCTCCCAAAGGTGTAACACCTGAATACGATTACTCATTCAAGAAAACAAAATGGCTGGAATATTCCGGCGTTGAGCACAAAGCTATTCGCGAGAATGTCGGCTTGATTGATATCTCAACTTTCTCCAAGTTCATCTTGCAGGGCCGTGATGCGGAAAAAGTTATTAATAATGTTTCCGCAAATAATATGTCTGTTGATCCGGGCTCTATGGTCTACACCCAGTGGCTCAACCACCAGGGCGGCATCACCGCCGATGTAACCGTGACCCGCATGGAAGAAGACAGCTATATGGTACTGACCTCCTATGCCTGTCACACGCATGATTTCCACTGGTTGAAAGACAACATTGGATCAACCGATCACGCCACCCTAACTGATGTGACAGCCGCCCACGCCGGGATCAACATTCAAGGACCGAATGCTCGCAAGCTGTTACAGAAAGTCACTCCGGAAGACCTTTCTAACGAAGCCTTCCCGTTCGGCACCTCACGCGAAATCGAGATTGGCTACGCCACCGTGCGGGCCGCTCGTATCTCCTATGTGGGCGAGCTGGGTTGGGAGCTTTGGGTGCCATCCGAAATGGCAATCCATGTTTATGAAGTTCTCGCCGAAGCCGGTGCTGAATT
>JABJOR010000229.1 GCA_018664265.1 Rhodospirillales bacterium | reverse complement strand
CGCGATGGTACCAGCAAAATGAGCAAATCCGAACCATCGGAAAATTCACGCATTACCATGGTCGACAGCACCGATGATATTGTGAAAAAAATCCGTAAGGCAAAGACTGATCCTGACGCTTTGCCTGAAACCAAGGAAGGTTTTGCAGGCCGTCCGGAAGCCGCCAATCTGATGAGCATTTATGCGGCCTTGTCTGATACAACGACGGATGATGTTTTGGCAAAATTCGGCGGGCAGCAATTTTCGACCTTCAAGCAGGAGCTGGCCGATCTGGCTGTTGCAACATTGTCACCTATTCAGGACGAAATGCGTCGTTTAATGCAAGATCTGGATTATGTGGATAGTGTACTAAGAGAAGGTGGCGCACGGGCAAGGGCTGTATCCGAACCCATCCTTGCCGAAGTTTATGATATTGTTGGATTTTTGCGCTAATATAACACAGGCCTTGAAGATTTGACTTATTAAGACCATCTTTCGGCTATAGACTTTTTATATTTTTAATTATGAGAGATCAGGCTGTTATGTTTATTCAGACCGAAACAACCCCGAACCCAGCGACCTTGAAGTTCTTGCCAGGGTGTACCGTTATGGATAGCGGCACGGCGTATTTCACCGCAGGCGATGAAGCCGCGCGTTCGCCAATGGCCCAGCGCCTGTTTGAAATTGAAGGTGTTGCTGGTGTTTTTCTGGGTGCAGACTTTATTA
The DNA here is from genome assembly GCA_018664265.1 of Rhodospirillales bacterium. Taxonomy (GTDB): domain Bacteria; phylum Pseudomonadota; class Alphaproteobacteria; order Rhodospirillales; family Casp-alpha2; genus JABJOR01. Next base: position 2,588 of record JABJOR010000229.1, on the reverse strand, counting down.
CCGTGACCCGACACCCGGATATGGAATGGGATGCATTAAAGGCCGCTGTGCTCAGTGCCATCATGGATCACTTTACATCGGGCGAGCCTGTTGTTGTGGCAGACGCCATGGGCGGCACAAACGGTGCCCAGGATGATGGTGTGATCAGCCAGATTTGTGAATTACTGGATACCCGCGTACGTCCCATGGTCGCCCAGGATGGCGGCGATATTGTTTTCAAGGGCTATGAAGACGGCATTGTCTTCTTGCACATGCAAGGTGCCTGCGCTGGATGCCCAAGCGCATCCCAGACCTTAAAGCACGGCGTTGAAAACATGCTGCGCTATTACATCCCTGAAATTCAGGAAGTCCGCGCCGTAAACTGATAGGGCGCTGTAAATTCTGACACGACCATATTCCCTAAACAGGAATGATCTCGCTGTAGATTATTTTGAAAGAATGTGTTAGAAGACGCGACTCGTTAACGCAATTGATGGTATAATTGAAATGAAACGGGGGAGTCCTCTGGGGGATTCCTGAAACGATTGGGCACAGACAGCAAGTGGATCTATATGAGAGACCATGGTAAAGCAGTGTGCGAAGATAAGTTTTTTGTAATTTTGAAGCAAAATGGATTGCTGCTTTTTTAAGCGGCGTGAGACAGGAACATGACATCATTTGGTAATCTTACGGGATTTCAAAAATTCAGCCTTGGCGTTGGTGGTGGGCTAATCGCTGCCAGTTGCGCTATTGCGTTCATGTTTCCACCATCGGGCACAACCCATGCTCCGAAAGCCTCGCTTGAAAACTTTACCGATGTTTCCGTCTTGCCGGTTCCGGTTTCCCGCGTCGAGAGCGAAGCCCTGCCACACTTGAAGCCAGCCTTCACGGGTTTGAGCATCGCCCAGGTCCGCCAGCAACTGGCCTATGATCTGGAGATGATCCGCTCTGGCGATCATGATGTGCCGCGCATTTTTCTGAGCGCCATTCCCCATGATTTGGGTGACGTGCCGGAAACCGCGCAGCGCAAAGCGCTGTTTTTCAAGAGTGTCCTGCCGCTGGTTTTGCAGGCCAATGAAAAAATTCTTGCTCAACGCAGCCGCCTTGAACGTATCAACGGCGAAATCCTGCAAAGTGTAAAGCCGCCTGCGGCGGACCGTCTATGGCTGGCCATGATGAGCGATCGTTACAAAGTCGAGCGCGATGATATTTCTGCCTTGATGCACAAGGTCGATGTGGTTCCGCCGTCACTGGCACTGGCCCAGGCCGCCAAGGAAAGCGGCTGGGGCATGTCACGGTTTGCCCGGGAAGGAAATGCGCTGTTTGGTCAGTGGACTTTCGATAAAGGCAATCTGGTTCCCGATGGTCGTGACGAAGACAAACAACACATGATCAAGAGTTTTGAAACCTTGCAGGATTCGGTTAATGCCTATGTGTTTAACCTGAACACCCATCGAGCTTACCGGGAATATCGTGCCTTGCGGGCGAATTTGCGTAACAAGAACAAACCGCTTGATGGCCGGGTGCTGGCTGGCGAGCTGCACCGTTACAGCGAGCTTGGCGTTGAATACGTCAACGCAATTCGCACCATGATCAGCTACAACAAGCTCAACCGTCTGGACGATGCCCGCCTGAACATCCCGGACACCCAACCTGAAGCCTGATCTTTCTATCCGCATTTTCCATTCTGTTATTCGTTGCTGGAGGTTTAGCTGACCTTTTTCAGGTCAGCCATTCAGGCTGATGTTGCCCCGTTAGAAATATTTTCTCGATTATGAGAGGGTCAGCTCATTGCAATCCGTATGCTCAAACGTTTTCCCATAAATATCGACTATCGTTGTTTGGGTATATTTTAGCATACCGTTGCCAACGATGACTTTCTGGCGGAATTCGGTTGTAGAAGCATTCTCTTGCATGAAAGGGGATTGAATGATTTTCCATTTCGCATCGTTAATCCCGGATGCAAGCTCCAGGATCACACGTCCTTCAGGATCTTGTTTGCCAGTGTATTGCCCCCCAGCCAAAACACAGACCGCGCGCGGAATTACAAATGAGTGCATGACAGTGTTCGTTGAGGCATCCCATATCCAATAGCCGGTTTGGTCGTGGATAACTTTACTATTTGATTTACGTTGAACTTGTTGACGATAATGTACTATCGCAAGGGTTTGAGCTTCTGCATTGGTAACATCCCCTCCGGCCGAGAAGGTCATCGTTTCGAAGTAAGGGTTGTTTTCCTCACCATCAGGTTCGGGCGCTATATCAACGCCTTCATCACCATTCCAAATGCCTATCAGGTTTTTAAGGGGGCCATAATCAGTTTCAATAATATTGTCCATTTTCTTCTCGTTGGTGTTGGGACCATGCACATTAAAATTATATATGCCTGGAAAATATAGGGTGCTTTTAGCAAGCGCACAGGATCAAAAATATTTGCGTTATTCTATCATCATCCGAATTTTAGTCAGAGTGCCGTCTTCTTTCATGGATTGAATAGCGAGTTCAATTTCAGGAATAAGGTGAGCATGCCTACTATGCAAATATGGAAATAAATTTGTCTCACTAATCACACTGACTTCCTGAATGTTGCTGGCCGCGAATTTGTCCTT
>JABJOR010000228.1 GCA_018664265.1 Rhodospirillales bacterium | reverse complement strand
TGCTGTCGGGATCTCCGTCTAACTCGGCTCCAGTAATTTCTGCGATTTCACCGAGTGTGTACTCCATAAGATTTAACAGTTTTTAAGATTTGCCATTCAAAAAATCAACCACGGTATAATGTGCCATTCGAAAAATTAACAACGGTAAGATTTGCCATGCAAAAGATTAACTACGGCGCGACGTGCCATTCAAAAGATCCACCACGGTAATTCTGATTCTTACTTACCAGCCTTCTTATTAAGGTGATCCATAACTATTTTTGATATGTCTGCTTTGGCACTTGCGAAAATCACGCCTTCACTTAAGATTAAATCAAAACCACTTTCCTTAGCTACTACATTTATCGCATCGACAATTTCTTTTTGAATTTTTGCAATTTCTTCATTACGTCTGAACGTAAGATCTTCTCTGAACTCATCCTGACTACGTTTCAAATCACGTCGCTGATTGACAATATCGCGCTCCAGCTTTTTCCTTTCGGTCTCGCTCATTATTGCGGCATCTTTGGTCAACCTGTCTTCAAGTTCTTTTAGTTTCTTTTGCGAGGCAACCAATTCTCGATCTCTAGGAGCAAATTCCTTTTCTATTTGCTTACGCATTTTTTCAGCCTGTGGCGACTGTTCCAGAATTCTTATCGCATTGACTACTCCAATTTTATAATCATCTGCGAAACTAGTTGTAAAAGCCGAAACAGCCAGCAGTAAACCTGCTGTAATTATTTGTATACGCATCTTATTCAATGGTCTTGCTCCAATTAATAATGTAAAAAATCTCAAAAAGTTATTTCAGAACTATCTAAATATCCAATATTCGCTGTCTAATTCCAAAATCCCGCCCATTCTCTAGAATGAATTACCGAAAGTAAACTGAAATTGTTGAACCTGGTCACCGGGTTTATCCCCGATAGGTTTGGCTACACTGACACTCACTAGTCCAAATGGCGAGACCCAAATGCCGCTCACCCCTGCTGCATACCTTAAATTATCGAATCCGAACCGGGCCGAATCCGGGCACGACTCAACAACTTGTCCCAGAGAAACAACGCTTATATTGTTCTTTCCGCTACACCAGACATTACCTGCATCGAAAAAGGCGGCCATACGCACCTGGTCAAAATCCTTCAGGAAAGGCACAGGAATAATTACTTCAGCACCTGCTATTACCTTTATATTGCCTCCAAGAGGACGCCTGAAATTATCCAGCGGCCCCAGGGTATTCTCTTCATAGCCGCGTACGGAGCGAGGACCACCTGCATAATAGTTTTCAAAGAAAGGTAGAGTGTCAAGATCTCCATAACCATCGCCGTAGCCAATATCTCCCTTCAAAGCAAAAATGAAGTCACCAAATAATGGTCGAAAATACTGAGTGCGATAGTTGACCTTGTAAAACTCCAGTGAGTTACCGACAAAGGGTACCGCCAACTCAGCGCTGATCTGGTGAAGCTGCCCTCTCTCGGGAAGTATTGTTTTATTACGCGTATCATAGGCAAAACCGGCACTAATTCTGAAAATATCAAATTTTCGGCCTTGCTCCTCGATAAATACACCAACCTGATTTGCAAATTGACTGCTTGCCCGTGACAGCTGAGTATTTTCATAGTTGAAAGCGACACTGAGGAAATTGTATTCGGTTACGGGAATACCAAAGCTAACGCCACCACCAAATACTCGACTATCAAAAGCTGTAACGTTTGCATCAAAGGCGCTGGTTTCCTGGTAATTAAGATTAAATCCGCGACTGATGCCATCTACAGTGTAATAAGGATTCATATAACCAAGGCTGAGACGACGATTCACTTTACTGTTGTTAAAAGCAAACTGAATACGCTTACCGCTACCAAGAAAATTATCCTGTGTAATGCTAGTCTGTAATATTATTCCCTGAGTCTGCGAAAAACCGACACCCGCAAGAAAATTACCAAAAGGTTTTTCTTCCACAGTGTATTCAACATCTACCTGATCGGCCGAGTTTGCTACGGCAGGCGTTTCCACATTTACTTCTTTGAAATAACCCAGACGTTGCATACGTATTTTGCCACGCTCAACATTGGGTGTAGAAATCCAGGCACCTTCCTGCTGTCGTAGCTCGCGTCTAATAACGTCATCTCTGGTCCGGGTATTCCCGGAAAAATTAACACGTCTTACATAGACACGTTTTCCCGGATCGACGAAAAATGTGATAGAAACAGTTTTATTATCTTCGTCAATATCAGGAATAGAGTTCACATTGGTAAATGCATAACCTTCATTACCCAGTACGTCGGTAAGAAAAGTACTGCTATTGGTAACATCTCTGCGGGAAAATAAACTGCCTTCCTTTACGATGATATAGTCGAAAAGTTTTTCTTCCGGCAAAATGAGTTCACCCGCCAGCTTGACCCCCGAAATTGTGTACTGGGCGCCTTCAGTAATATTTATAGTGATATAGATATCTTTTTTATCTGGTGTAATAGATACCTGTGTGGAATCGATATTAAAATTCACATAACCACTATCCAGATAATATGATCTTAATGTTTCAAGATCGGCGGATAATTTTTGTCGCGAATATTGATCAGTCTTGGTAAAAAACGACAACAGGGTTTTACCTGTCAATTCGAAAGTTTTTAACAGTTTCTTTTCTTTAAAAGTTCTATTACCAATTATGTTGATCTGTTTTATCTTGGCTGCCTTACCCTCGGATACATCAATAGATACAGCGACCCTGTTATTGTCCAAAGGCTGCAAAGTGGAAGTAATACGAACTCCATACTTGCCGGCAGAAAAATATTGACGACGAAGCTCACGTTCAAGCATCTCTAATTGGGATTGATCAAATACCCTACCTTCAGCAAAACCAACTTCTTTTAATCCATCCAGTAAATCTTCAGTCTTGATATCCTTATTGCCCTCTATCAGGATACTGCTGATAGCGGGTCTTTCTTTGACCAGCACGACCAGTACGTTGCCATCCCGTTCCAGTCTTACATCATCAAAAAAACCGGTTTTAAATAATGAACGGACTGCTTCAATGGAGATCTGGTCGTTAAAGGTGTCACCCACCTCAATTG
>JABJOR010000227.1 GCA_018664265.1 Rhodospirillales bacterium | reverse complement strand
TGTCGCATTCTATCGTTTTGTTTTTGTTTGCATCCAAGGGGCTGGAGAGTTTCCTGGCATCGCATGGGTTGCCAACAATCCCGCTTGTCCCTGTTTCTAGTTCCCAAGCTGTTGTTGGTGCTGTCTTAGGAATTGCCATGCTACGTGGCGGGCGTGATATTCGCTGGAAAATCGTCTGGAACATCGTGGTGGGATGGATGCTGACCCCCATCATTGCCGGAATTATCTGCTTTATTGGATTATTCTTTTTGCAAAATGTCTTTAACCAGCAAGTATTTTAGGCAATACGCAGATCAATTTTTAGATTAGAGATAGTTTGCTGAATAGCTTCATCCGGGGCCTTGTCCGTTATTACAACGGATGCCCTGTCTGCATTTGCAAGTCTGACCGGAGCAACCCGGTTAAATTTCGTTTGATCTGCAAGTAAAATTGCATTCTTGGAATGGCTCAGCATCATCCTGTGAATATCAGATGCCGCGCGTGAATATTCTGTAATCCAGGGATGCGAGGACATGGCACTGACACCGATAAAGGCATAATCAGTATAATAGTTATCAAGCATGGCTACCGTATCTGGCCCCATGGTGGCTCCATCGTTAGAGCCCAGTTCTCCGCCAATAAGAAATATCTGATGGCCATTTCGTCCCATTAGAACTGAAGCTATTTGTATATCGTTCGTGTAGACGGTCAATTCTGTATGATTAACAAGGGATTCAGCGAGACATAATGTGGTTGATCCTGAATCTATAATAACAGAGCAACCATCCGGGATCATATCTGCTGCCATGGCACCAATTGCCTGTTTGCCATCCCGGTTAACTTCCAGACGCTCGGCAAGAGCCGGTTCTGATGAATCTTTTGATAGAGCCCCACCATGGGTTTTGCGTAATTTATTGTCTTCAGCAAGTTTAGTGATATCGCGGCGAATTGTTTCACGTGAAACATTTAAGCGACGATGCAGCTCGCTAACGGATACAGATCCACGTTGATCCAGCATATCCAGAATCAGGTCTCGTCTTTCTTCAGCAAGTATTCCAGAGCGTTCCATTAAAAAATTTGTCACTGATCAAAATTTAATGAGCGATAAGTGACTCGCCTCCCTATTTTAAGTAATGTTATAAATACCTTGATGCAAAACAATCGTTGAGGAGTCAAACTGTCTTCACTTTTTAGCACAAATGCCATTTTAAATGTGGCATTAATTGTTATTATGTGGCATTTTGACCGAACTACCAATAAAAAATTAAATTAAACTTTTCAATAAACAGGGAGAAGAAGACTCAAATGAAAATTAAATCTTTTAAATCGGGCATGGCTCGTTGGGCTGCGGGCGCCACCGCTGGTGTGTTTGCTGCCCTTACCGTTTCTGCTGCTTTGGCAGAAGATCTGACTGTCTACACGGCTGTTGAAGCAGAAGATTTGAAAAAATACGCTGCAAAATTCAATGAAAGCTACCCGGACATCAATATTAAATGGGTCCGTGATTCCACGGGTGTTGTAACAGCTAAATTATTGGCTGAAAAAAACAATCCACAAGCTGACGTGGTTTGGGGGCTTGCAGCAACAAGTCTTATGCTTTTGAAAGCCGAAGGCATGACCGAAGGTTATGCTCCTGCTGGTGTAGACAAACTTGATAAAAAGTTTGTTGATTCTGCCAATCCTCCACACTGGACCGGTATGGATGCCTGGATTGCTTCAGTTTGCGTAAATACAGTCGAAGCTGAAGCCAAAGGCCTGCCCATGCCAACATCCTGGAAGGATCTTACCAAGCCGGTTTATGCAGGACATGTTGTTATGCCGAACCCGAATTCATCCGGAACAGGCTTCCTGGATGTTTCATCCTGGTTGCAGATGTTTGGTGAAGGCGGCGGCTGGGATTTCATGGATGGCCTGCATAAAAATATTGCATGGTACACTCACTCAGGTTCCAAACCATGTAAACAGGCTGCTTCCGGTGAAACACCAATCGGGATTTCATTCGCTTTCCGTGGCGCAAAATCTAAAGCCAAAGGCGCTCCACTTGAAATTATTATCCCAAGCGAAGGTGTTGGTTGGGACATGGAAGCAACAGCTATTGTCAAAGGCACCAAGAAACTTGCAGCAGCTCAGAAGCTGGTTGATTTCACAGTAACAATGGAAGCCAACGAAATGTACAACAAGGGTTATGCCGTTGTTGCATATCCTGGCGTAGCCAAGCCTGTTGAGCACTACCCGGCTGGTATCCTTGATGCCATGATTGATAACGATTTTGAATATGCCGCCATCAATCGCAAGGCAATTCTTGCAGAATGGCAGAAACGTTACGATTCAAAATCCGAAGCTAAATAATAAGCTGTCGATTTGAAATGCGTATGCCAGCCGTTCTTTAATAAGAACGGCTGGTTACGTGACGCATAAAATTTGTTTATTTATTCATTCATGGAAGATTGCCCCTAAAGATGTCACAGCAAGAAACTTTTTTAAAAATTCAAAACCTGTTTAAAAAATTTGGTGACTTCACAGCTTTACAGGATGTCTCACTCGAAGTTTATGAAGGCGAGTTTGTCTGTTTTTTAGGACCATCCGGGTGTGGAAAAACAACTTTGCTTCGAGCAATTGCCGGGCTGGATATTCAAACTTCAGGTCATATTGAACAAGATGGGCGCGATATTTCTGCATTGCCTCCTTCCGAGCGTGATTTTGGTATCGTTTTTCAGTCCTATGCTTTGTTCCCTAATTTAACGATCCTCAAAAATGTCAGTTACGGTCTTGAAAATGTAAAAATGCCAAAGGCTGCTATTGATGCCCGTGTAACTGAATTATTAGAACTTGTTGGGCTTAATGATCAGGGAATTAAGTATCCTGCGCAATTATCCGGTGGCCAACAACAGCGCGTTGCATTGGCCCGTGCAATGGCAATGTCTCCTGGCCTGTTGTTGCTCGACGAACCTCTCAGCGCCCTTGACGCTCGTGTTCGTGTGCATTTACGTCATGAAATAAAAGATTTGCAACGCACCCTTGGTGTCACAACGATTATGGTGACGCACGATCAGGAAGAAGCTTTAACCATGGCCGATCGCATTGTTGTCATGAATGATGGTGTTATTGAACAAATTGGCACACCAGAAGAAATTTATAGTAATCCTGCAAGCGCTTTTGTTGCTGATTTTATTGGAACTATGAATTTTATCCCCGGTAAAGTAAGTGGCACAGGTTCTGTTTTAGTTGGCGGGGCTTCTCTGAATTGTAAAACGGATGGTTTTAAGGAAGGTGATAGCGTCGTTGTTGCTATACGCCCAGAAGATGTAAATGCGCAAGATATGAATGAAGGGGATGAAAATATCATCGAGCTTGATGTTAAATACCTGGAATTTCTTGGGTCTTTCTATCGGGCTGATTTGGGGGGCGATGTTTTATCAGGGCATGAATTATACGCTGATTTCTCGGTAAATCTGGTTCGTCGTAAGAATATTGAGATAGGAAGTAAACTACCAGTGCGCTTCCCTGCTCAATTTATCCAGCTTTATTCAGAGTCCTGAGCCATGACTGATACAGTCTCAACCACAATAACAACTTCTCCTGCAGCACCCATTCGGCCAACGCTCAGCCGTGATGATATAATTATGCGTCTAAGCATGGGCGCGATTGCAATATTTTTAATTTTCGCAATTATACTTCCTCTCTACACCATGCTTTCAAAAAGCTTCGAGAATAAAGCTGGCGATTTTATCGGTTTGCAAAATTTTGCAGAATACTTTTCAACGCCAGCCTTGTTTTTGTCAATTTTCAACAGTTTGGAAATTTCAATAATTGCGACCTTCATTGTTTTGATAACTGCATTTATTTATGGCTACGCGCTGACGCGGTCCTGCATTCCGCTTAAAAGATTTTTTCGACTGGTCTCTCTTGTTCCATTGCTGACCCCTTCCCTGCTTGGCGGGATTTCGCTTGTATACTGGTTTGGTAATCAAGGCGTTGCAAAAGGGTTGTTGATGGGCGAGAAAATATACGGCCCCATCGGGATCACTATCGGGTCCAGCTATTGGGTGTTTCCGCATGTTTTGATGATCGTTATTACGGCGCTTTCCATTACGGACGCGCGTCTTTATGAAGCAGCCGAATCTCTCAGGACCAGCAAGTTAAAAACCTTCTTTACCGTGACCCTGCCTGGCTGCAAGTATGGTTTGATCAGCGCCGGGTTTGTTGCTTTCACATTGATTTTCACAGATTTCGGTGTCCCCAAAGTAATCGGTGGCAATTACAACATGCTTGCAACCGATATCTATAAACAGGTCATTGGGCAACAGAACTTTCAGATGGGCGCTGTTGTATCCGTTGTTTTGTTAATCCCCGCCATTATTGCCTTCACAGTTGATCGTATTGTCCAGCGCAAGCAGGTTGCTCTTTTATCTGCACGGGCCGTTCCATACACTCCTAAATCTGATATGATGCGTGATACTGTTTTGTTCCTTTTTTGCCTGATCGTAGCCATTATTATTCTGGGTATGGTTGGCATGGCTCAATATGCCGCACTGGTAAAATTCTGGCCCTATAATTTAACCCTGACACTCGACAATTATAACTTTGATGTCATGGATGGTGGCGGGTGGGATGCCTATTACAATTCAATCCGTATGGGGCTCTATACGGCGTTTTTTGGAACCATCGTTATTTTCTTTGGCGCATATCTGGTTGAAAAAGGCCGAGGTTTTGGTGCTGGTCGTACTGCTTTGCACATGATTGCCATTATACCGTTGGCGGTTCCCGGCATGGTGTTGGGTCTTGCTTACATCTTCTTTTTCAATAACCCGGCAAATCCGTTTAACTTCATTTATGGAACCATGGCCATTCTGGTTCTGGCGTCGGTTACACACTTTTACACCGTTAGTCATCTGACAGCCGTGACGGCCTTGAAACAGATGGATCCTGAATTTGAATCTGTATCACAATCATTAAAAACACCTTTCTATAAAACGTTCTCAAGAGTAACGGTGCCAGTTTGCATGCCTGCTATCTTTGATGTTTCTATTTATCTGTTCATGAATGCCATGACCACCGTATCGGCCGTTGTATTTATTTATGCTTCCGACACGACTTTAGCTTCAATAGCCGTTTTGAATATGGATGACGCGGGTGATATTGCCCCGGCGGCGGCTATGGCATTGATGATTGCCTATACATGTTTGGCTGCACGAGGAATTCATGCCGTTATTACCTGGCAGTTGCATAAGAAAACTCAGGCTTGGCGGGCACGTTAGCTCATATCGACGAATAATCTGAAAGTGCCTCGATGAATAATCAGAACGATGATATTCAATCTTCCCTATCTTCTCAGGGCGAAGGTGATAATAACCTGAGCCCAAACCGTATCAAATGGCAGGAAAAGCAAACTGATCCGGTAACGAAGCGTTTGTTGCAAGATGATGCTGAGCTGTTTTTAAAACAATCCCTATCTACCCCTTGTTTGTCAGCCATCAAAAAGGCTGAAGGGTTATGGATTGAAGATACCAGTGGTCGGCGATACATGGATTTTCACGGCAACAATGTTCATCATATTGGGTATGGGCATCCAAGACTGATTGAAGCCATCAAAAAGCAGATGGATGATCTACCGTTTAGTCCACGCCGATTTACGTGTGACCCAGCCGTCGAGTTGGCACGAAGACTGGGTGAGATTACGCCGGGCGATCTTGGGCGGATATTACTATCTACGGGTGGCTCTGACGCTATCGAAATGGCAATGAAATTAGCGCGCATGGCAACCAGGCGTCATAAAACCATATCGTTTTGGGATTCGTTTCATGGTGCAGGCTTTGGCGGAACGAGCGTTGGTGGGGAGGAGTTGTTTCGTGGCAATCCAATCGGCCCCCTGCTTCCTGGAACGGAACATGTCGCGCCCTTTGCCTGTTACCGCTGTCCCTATGGTCATGAAGATCGTGAAGGGATAGCCAATCATGAACTGTGCGGGCTTGCTTGTGCAAACATGATCAAATATGTGCTGGAAAAAGAAGGTGATGTGTCAGCCGTGATTGCGGAGCCCGTTCGCGCCGTTCCCTATATTCCACCACCGGGATTTTGGCAGAGTGTTCGCAAAGCTTGCAACGATGCCGGGACTTTATTGATTTTTGATGAAATCCCTAATGGTTTGGGCAAAACTGGGCGGATGTTTTCGTGCGAACATTTTGATGTCGTCCCGGATATTCTGGTCTGTGGGAAAAGCCTGGGGGGTGGCATCTTGCCAATCGCTGCCATGATTGCCCACCCGGATCTCGATATTGCCGGAGAAAAATCCATTGGACATTACACGCACGAAAAAAACCCCGTAACTTGTCGGGCAGCTTTGACAACTATCCAAATTATTCAAGATGAAAACCTTGTTGAAAATGCAGCTACGGTTGGAACTTACGCACTTGAACGTCTTCATGAAATGAAAGAACGTCAGGATATTATCGGTGACGTTCGTGGATTGGGGCTTGTTATGGGAATCGAGATTGTTGCTGGTAGCGGTGATAAAACACCAAATTCACTTGCGGCAGATCGAATTCTTTACCGGTGTTTGGAAAATGGTCTCAGTTTCAAAAATAGTATGGGTAATGTTTTAACTCTTTATCCACCTCTTATTACCACAAAAAGCGATATAGATCATGCGTTTAGCATCATAGAAGATGCAATATCGAGTGAATCTTAATAGAAATTTTTTTCACACAAATTTGAACTTTTTTGTGGCTTTTTGACCGTTTATGACCGATAGTGCGTGAAATTAACTTCATTCACTTTGTTACGAACAGGAGCGTTCAACATGTCACAAGACCCTTGGTTGCTGACACCAGGCCCGCTAACCACATCAATGCAGACCAAGGAAGCCATGCTTCATGATTGGGGTTCACGAGATGCATCCTTCATCGAGATGAATGCGCGTGTTCGTGACGCAGTTGTCCGCATCGCTGATGCCGAAGGCACCCACGTTTGTGTCCCATTGCAAGGTAGCGGCACATTTTCTGTTGAGGCAGCCCTGTGCACTTTGATCCCACGTGATGGTAAAGCATTGATCCTGATTAATGGTGCGTACGGTGTTCGCATGACCAAAATTCTTGATTATGCAAATCGCTCCTACATAACAATTGAAACCCCGGAAGATACCCCGGTTGATTTGGGCGCTCTTGATGAAACGCTGAGCGCTGATAAGGGTATTTCCCACGTTTGCGTTATTCACTGTGAAACAACATCTGGTATTCTCAACCCGATTGCCGATGTTGCTAGCATTGCAGACAAGCATGATCGCAGCCTGATCATTGATAGCATGAGCGCATTTGGTGCCATTCCGGTTAGCGCAAAAGAGATCAAGTTTGATGCCATCATGGCCTCTTCCAATAAATGCCTTGAAGGTGTCCCGGGCATGGGCTTTGCGGTTATCCGCAAAACTGTTTTGGAAAAATGCCAGGGCAATGCGCATTCCCTTAGCCTTGATCTTTATGAGCAATGGGTTTCCATGGAAGCCAATAAGCAATGGCGTTTTACCCCGCCAACCCATGTTATAGCAGCCTTTGACAGTGCCATTACCCAGTATGAAGCCTCTGGTGGCGTTACAGGGCGAAACAAACGTTACAGCAACAACTGTCGTATTCTGACAGAAGGTATGCGCGAACTGGGTTTTGAAACCTTGCTGCCTGATGAATTACAGGCCCCGATCATCGTGACCTTCAAAATGGCTGCCGATCCTGCTTTTGTTTTTGAAACCTTCTATGACAATCTTAAAGACGAAGGATACGTGATCTATCCGGGCAAATTAACTGTTGCGCCAAGCTTCCGTATTGGCTGTATCGGTGCTTTGGATGACACCCACATGAACAACGCTTTGGCGGTGATCAAAAAAACTCTCAGTGATATGGGCGTAACATCCGGCACCCCTGCTACCTGACATGATTTCATTAACATAAGGAATGAATATATGAGCAAAACCCCTTTGACGGTAAATGGCCGCGAATATACCTGGCCTGAAAACCCGCTTGTGGTGGTATGCGTTGATGGCTCACAGCCTGCGTACATTGAAGAAGCAATTAAAGCTGGCGTCATGCCATTTACGCAGAAGATGTTAGCGAATGGTTCTGATCTACGGGCTGATTGTGTTGTGCCTTCTTTTACAAACCCGAATAACTTATCCATTGTGACGGGGTGTCCCCCAGCTGTTCACGGCATCTGTGGCAATTTCATTCTTGATCCTGATTCAGGGGAAGAAGTCATGATGAACGATCCGAAGTATTTGCGGGTCGATACTATTATGAAATCCTTTCATGATGCAGGTGGTAGCGTCGCCGTGGTGACTGCCAAAGACAAGTTGCGCACCCTTCTCGGTAAAGGATTGGATTTTACCAGTGGTCGTGCACTTGCCTTTTCTTCGGAAAAATCTGATCAGGTGACACTGGCTGAAAATGGCATTGAAAATGTTTTGGAAATGGTTGGTAAACCTGTTCCATCCGTTTACAGCGCCGAATTGTCAGAATTCATTTTTGCAGCCGGTGTTAAATTACTGGAAAGTCGTCGCCCTGATCTTATGTATCTGTCTACGACTGATTACGTTCAGCATAAGCATGCTCCGGGCAGTGAAGGTGCGAACAGTTTTTATGTGATGATGGATGGTTACTGGAAACAGCTTGATGCGCTAGGTGCTACGATCGCAATCACGGCTGATCACGGTATGAATGCCAAACACAACACTGCTGATGGGCAGCCTAAAGTCGTTTATCTGCAAGAAGTCATGGATGACTGGCTCGGTGAAGGTGTTGCCCGGGTAATCCTTCCGATTACGGACCCGTACGTTGTCCATCATGGAGCCCTTGGCGGATACGGAACAGTTTATCTTCCGGAAGGCACCGACATGGTCGATCTGTGCAAAAAGATTGAAGCCATTGAAGGTGTTGAGGTTGCCTTGACCAATGCAGAAGCTTGCGAGCGTTTCGAGCTGCCACCTGAGTTGGTTGGTGATCTTGTGATCATTTCAGTGGCTGATACCGCGATTGGTACGGCCCCTGCCCGGCACGATCTCTCCGGGTTGAATGAACCACTTCGCTCTCACGGCGGCATATCTGAACAACGTGTTCCATTGATCTTCAGTAAACCTGTTACTCCGGGCGCTGAACAAGGACGCTTGCGTAATTTCGATATTTTTAACATAGCCCTTAATCACTTGCAGAGCTGATTTGTTAGGACCAACCACATGAATGATTTTTCATCAAAACCCACCGCTGTTCGTCATGAATCTATGCGCATTGCTGGTAAAAAAGTAGACTCAGAGCGTACGTTTGAAATTTTTAATCCCTATACCGGAGAAGTCGTTGGTACAGCACCCCGTGCCACATCGGAACAAATCCGTGAAGCTTTTCAAATTGCAGCTGATTATGAGCCTGCTCTAACCCGCTATGACCGCCAGCAAATCTTATTTCGCGCTGCTGAAATTCTTGAGTCTCGCAAGGATGAAATTTCGGATGTCATTACCGCAGAATGCGGGATTTGCAAAAAGGATTCACTCTATGAAGTGGGCCGTGCCTATGACGTGTTCACACTGTCTGCACAGTTGGCTATTATTGATGATGGCGAGTCCTATTCTTGCGATATTACGCCACAGGGTAAAGCACGCCGAATTTTCACGACCCGTGATCCTTTGACCGCGATTTCGGCCATTACACCATTTAATCATCCGCTGAATATGCCATCCCATAAAGTGG
>JABJOR010000226.1 GCA_018664265.1 Rhodospirillales bacterium | reverse complement strand
GGCAATATGGAATTGATAGTCACGTTGTGCAGCACTGTTTCACGGGCGAGGCCTGCTACGAACCCGGTTAGTCCTGCGCGGGCTCCATTGGACAGACCGATAACTGGGATCGGGGCTTTGACGGCGCTGGAGGTGATGTTGACGATGCGTCCGAACTTGCGCTCTATCATGCCATCAACCACGGCCTTGATCATAAAAATGGCGCTTAACATATTGCCTTCAAGGGCTGCGATCCAGTCTTCGCGTTCCCAGTCGCGAAAATCACCAACCGGTGGGCCTCCGGCATTATTGACAATGATGTCCGGCGAAGGACAGGCGGCAAGGGCGGCTTCGCGGCCCTCGTCCTTGGTGATGTCGGCGGCAATGGCTGTAACGCTTACGCCCGTTATTGAGCGGATTTCTTCTGCCGTGGCTTCCAGAATATCTTTGGTCCGTGCGATGATGGTGACGTCGACACCTTCACGAGCAAGTGACATGGCGCAGCCTTTGCCCAGTCCTTTGCTAGCGGCACAAACAATTGCTTTTTTTCCTCTGATGCCAAGATCCATGACTTAAGTCTCCATATCATTGTGTTGAAGGGTTTCCATTGCTTGTTTGATCAGTGGAATTGTTATCTTACGTTGTTCGCGCAATGCCAGATTATCAATTGCTGAAACGATTTCATTGACGAAATTGAAGGACCGTTCCATGCGGGGCAAAATATAATCAATGGCTGCACTATCAAGGCGAAGCTGACGGTCTGTAAATTGTTTGACCATGACCGCCGCCAACAAGGATTCGTCCGGGTCTTCAATAGCAACATGCAACAACGCATTCAGCCGCGATTGCAAGTCTGGTAGGCTCGCCCCCCACCTTGCTGGCGGATTGCGGGAACACAGGACTGCGTGGTGTCCTGTTTCTTTTAGCATGTTGAGGATATGAAACAGCACCTCTTCACGTGCGCTTCCGGCAATGCTGTCTGCATTGTCAATGACCAGAGCTGAATTGCCTTCCACCAGATTGCGCGCCATATCTTGATTGATATCGGCTGCGTCAATCAAGTGTGCGTTGCTCATGGCCATAAACACATGGGCAAGGTGGGTTTTGCCGCTTTGCGCCGGGCCTGAGATGGCCATTACCTGTGAAGGCCAATTCGGCCATGTATCGATCCAGGTTATGGCTTGGACATTGGCTGGTGCGATCAGAAAATCTTCACCGGACAGGGATGGCCTGTGTGCCAGATCAAAGGTCAGTTGACGGGCAGGCATTATGTGATCTTGTCCTCATTGGCGGTATTACCATGATAAAATGCGCTTTTAAGATACCGTGAGATACCAAAGCGGATCAGAACACCGATAACGGCTGCGCATGGCACAGCCAGTAATACTCCGGTAAAACCAAACAATGTGCCGCCAGCCATCAGGGCAAACATAATCCACAAATCATGCAGACCAACCTTGTCACCAACCAAACGGGGAGTCAGCACGTAGCTCTCAACGATTTGCCCGATCAGAAAGACGCCTGCGACCATGGCTATGGGGCTAACTGTGTCGAACTGGACAACGGCGATGCCAACTCCGATGGCAATGCCCGTGGTAGCTCCAACGTAGGGAATGAACGAGATCAACCCTGCACCGATGCCGATCAAAAGGCCTGCTTCCAGACCGATCAGGCTCAACGTAATAGCGTACCATATCATCAGAACCAGACAGACAGATGCCTGACCGCGTACAAAAGCGGATATTGTCTGATCTATCAGGCCGAGCTGCTCACGGATTGTACCGGCTTGCTTACGTGGTAGAAGGTGATCTGCACGGGCAACGATATTGTCCCATTCCAGCAACATGAAGAAGGACACTATCGGTGTGATAATCATTAACGAGATAACCCCGAACACTGCCATACCACTGGACCACAGGCTGTTTACTGCCTTTTTGCCCCAGCCCATCAGGGTGTCACCGTAATCTGTTGCAGCACCCCGGGCTTGATCCATGGCGTCTGAGGGCAAGATCGTGCTGACCTGTGCCAGAGCCTGTTTGCTCAAGCTTTCAATCAAATCCATGAGGTCCGGAACGCGCTCGGCGATGCTGATGATTTGGGTTTTTAACAAAGGGAACAGCAACATCAGGCCACAAGCGACAATCAGGAAGAAACCTAGTGTGATGATGAGGGTCGCAATGACACGTGAGCAGCCTTTTGTTTCCAGTCTGTCCGCCAGCGGGTCCAGAAAGTAGGCAACGGCCAATCCGGCTATAAAAGGCGTCAGAATATCATTGAGCAGGTGAATCAGCAGCAGGAAGACAGCAAGCCCACAGCCCCAGAATAATAATCTTTGCGTGCGGGACATCAGAGTCTTCCCTTGCTGGATTCATCATGCGGGGTATGACTTTTCATGTGGTCATTTTCCATTTCACTTGCTTTCTTACCCCAGATTCGCACGTACAGTGCACCGGAGACAACTGTTGTCAGCGCAACTCCAAAGGATGCAATGTCCAGTACAGGTATAATATTCCAGTTGAAAGCGGATGCGGCAAGTGCTGTTGCACCGTAAGCCATTTGCATGACGGTGTTTATCTTGCTGGACATCAAGGGGGCCATGCTCAAATTTTGGGTGATAGCTTGGTAGAAAAAGGCACCAGAAACGATCAGCAGGTCCCGGAAAACAACCATAATGACCAACCACAAAGGAATATACCCCTCAACACCAAGAGACAGGTATATAGAGATCAATAAGGCCTTGTCGGCAATCGGATCAAGGTAACTTCCAAGCTGGGTTACCATATTGAATCGTTTGGCAATAAAGCCATCCACGCCATCACTGATAGCTGCGATTAAAAACAGCCAGAATGCGGTTTCCAGAGAATCGTTCAGAACCAGCCACACCGCGAAAGGCACAGCAAGAATTCGTGCAAACGTGATTGTATTTGGAATATTCAATGCTACTCTGCTTTGCGAAAAGTGTCCGTTATCTGATTGTTTTTATGACTGTTATTGTGTTGGGTTAATATACCACACACCTTCATTTTGTCTCAGCTTCAGGCTGGTTTGTTCCATCGCAAGCTCAAGTTGTCTGGAGCTGCCCATAAAATGCAGATTTAAACGTGCTTCATCCCGCGACAGCAATATAACATCCACATGTTCAATAATGGCAATGTTTTCAATGCGTTTTTGAATAGATAGCCAGGTTTTCAAATCACTGAAAGGAACAGATACGGCAATCACCCCCCGATCACCATAGGCCATCAAATTATCGCGTTTCCAGCTGTCTTCAACAAACCGTCCAGCATCGCCGACGCCCCGGGCCAGTAACTGGGAAACGGATTCTGTGGCAGGTTGTGATAGTGTCATGGTCTGTGTCTTGCCATTTCCCCCGGCACCATAGCGGGTAATATTAATGTCCAGGATATTCATATCCCCGTCAGCCGACAGGCGAAGCGATGCATGAACAACCAATGCAGCCCCGGCATTGTATTGTTTTGCTATGGTTTGCAGACGTTCTTCGTCACCATCAATGGCATGTTGCGCGCCGATGGTCGTCTTGTCATTGAGGTCGCCTTTTGGATGAATTAACGGGACCAGACCGTTTTCGCCATTCAACTGGTGCCATATTTTGCGCCAGATGTTGGTGTCTTCCCACAAGGTAAGTTTTCCACCTCTTTCCAGCACCGGGATGGCGACAACGGGTGTGCTGATGGTTTCGGCAAAGGGTAGGCCGAATTCACTCAGCAACAGCCGAATGTCACTGCTTTTAAATCTGGCATGCAATTTGGCCAGATACCGGACGCTGGATGTTTTTTCATCCGATACGGAAAAGTCGTTGATATAGGTAGAAACCGTATTGCTGTCTGGTGTTGGCAAAAAACCATGGTGCTCGCGTAAGGTCAGTCTGCGCAATAAAGTGGTAAAGGCTTTCTTTTGGCCTTCCGCCAGGGCTTTGTCGCGTGCTTTGGCTGCCGAATCGGCTGTTGCATCCACCTGTATATTTTGTATCTCGAAAATTGCGCTTTGTGCGTAGCTATCTGATGTCTGAAAATGCAGGCACATCAGAAAAAACAGCAATCCGATTGTTGCTGTTTTGGCAAAAATTCTGTATCCAACGATTGCAATCATGAGCAGATTTATTATCTTCGTTTGTTCATTCATATAGTCGGCTATAGTCCGAGAATGTATTACAGGTTTTAGGAAGAGGCAAACTTACATGTCAGATACCAAACAATCCGGCAAAAGCGACATTGAAAGGCCCAATAGCCTCAGTTATCGTGATGCTGGCGTTGATATTGACGCCGGGAATGCCCTGGTTGAAGCCATCAAGCCCCACGCAAAATCGACGGAACGTTCTGGCGTTATGGCTGGGCTTGGCGGGTTTGGCGGGTTCTTTGATCTGCGTGCTGCGGGCTATAATGATCCGGTTCTGGTTGCCGCCAATGATGGTGTGGGCACCAAGCTGAAAATAGCCATCGAGACAGGCCACCATGATGATGTTGGGATTGATTTGGTTGCCATGTGTGTTAATGATTTGGTGGTGCAGGGGGCTGAGCCTTTATTCTTCCTGGATTACTTCGCGACGGGTGCGCTTGATGTGGATGAGGCCAGCAAAGTGATTGCCGGAATAGCGACTGGGTGCAAGCAAGCCGGATGTGCCCTGATCGGTGGCGAAACGGCTGAGATGCCCGGAATGTACGCCAAAGGCGATTATGACCTTGCCGGGTTCAGTGTCGGGGCTGTTGAACGCGGTGGCGAGCTGACAGGCAGTGATGTGGCTGAAGGTAACGTTGTGCTGGCTCTGGGCTCCAGCGGAGTTCACTCCAACGGATTTTCACTGGTTCGCCGTGTTATGGAGCTTGCGGGTGTATCGTACAGTGACGCAGCCCCATTTGAATCTGACGTTACCATGGGCGAAGTTCTGCTTCGGCCCACAAAAATTTATGTCAAAAGTTGCTTGAGCGCCCTTCGCGCGGGTGGTGTGCACGCCTTTGCCCATATTACTGGCGGCGGGCTTACAGAAAACATTCCTCGTATCTTGCCGGACAATCTTGGGGTTTGCCTACAGGCTGGTAGCTGGCCTGTACCACCAATCTTTAACTGGCTTGCCAAAGCTGGTGGTATCTCCAATGCAGAGATGGTTCGTACATTCAATTGCGGTATGGGAATGGTTGTCATTGTCGACGCTGAACGCGCGAATGATTTAACAAAAATACTGACCGAGGCTGGTGAAACTGTCAGTCGAATCGGTGAAGTTGTTTCCCGAGGTGACGATTCT
>JABJOR010000225.1 GCA_018664265.1 Rhodospirillales bacterium | reverse complement strand
TTCCCCACAGGGACATTTCACTTTCATAAGCGGCTTGAGCGTCAACAACTGGCGAGGCTGTTGTACTGCTGGAGCGCAATGGGAGGTTATAGCGTCTTGCAAGCTGCCCCGACGCCAAAGCCGTTTTGGTGTATTCGGGGGTGCCGAATGCGGGGGATCCGGATTTCATATCCACATTGGTTGAAAAATGGCCATAGATAACCGGACTGCCACGACGAATGGACTGAATCATGACAACGCCAGCCAGAACTTCTGCATTTTGTTGCGCCAGTGTCCCGGCCAGTGTAACCGGGCTCATGGCCCCGGCCATGGTAAACGGGCAGATATAGACGGGTTGGCCCATCTCCACCAAAACAGCCATGCCGTCGGTCATATCACCATCGAGCAACAAAGGTGAATTGGTGTTAATGCCGCCTGTAATGGTCGGGGTATTGGAAAGCTCTTCGTGGCTCATACCAAGGGAGATACACATCATCTCAATAACGTCTTCGGCGCGCTTTCGTGAATTCATCCAGCACGGATGCCAGCCTTTATCGGTCAGGGTCGCTTGCGCGTACATCATGTCCATATGACGTGTTTCAGTTGGTAAATCCAATGGCTCAAACCCGCAGCCACCATCGTTATGAATGATGTTCAGGCTATGGGAGACCTTGATGAAATCTCTCAATTCCGCATATGTACCGGGGCGACGTCCACGATCAAGGTCGGTTACAAATCCAGGCCCGGCAACTGTCGTAAACATAATGTTGCTTCCACCCACCGTAATATTCTTTTCCGGGTTACGGGCGTGAGAGACGTATTCGGATGGCAAGCCTGTTAGCATTTCTTCCACAAGCGCCGGATCAAAGCGAACCATTTGGGTGCTTTCATCCACATCACAGCCGACAGCCTTTAACTTTTGTCTGGCTCCTGCTTCGGTGACCCGCATTCCAGTTTCTTTGAGAATCCTGAGCGATGCATGGTGAATGGCCTCAACCTGATCTTTTGTCAGAACCTCAATGGGAGAATAAGGATTTTTGAGTTGCTTGAACGGCATCTGCTTAATGCCATCAGTGCGATTCTCACGTCGATTTCTAGAGCTTCTTCGAGCCATAATTTCCCTCGGACACTCAAATACTTTGGTTAAACATATGGATACGTTCTTTGTCTAATATCGTCCTTACTGCATCTGTGATCACAGTTCAACCACTTGTAAAAAATATATATTTCCTAACATCCAATTGCGCTTTCGATTTTGCTATTTCCTGATAGGTTGCGAGCAGGTTTTTAAACACAAATGGCTCAAATCAATGGCTGAGTTCATCCTTGCTATCGCAGTATTCATTGCCTCACATCTGATCCCAGCAATCGCGCCATTGCGTGGTGGGCTGGTGAAAATTATTGGTGAGCGTGGCTTTATCATCGCCTTCAGCACCCTGTCCACAGCCATTATTATCTGGCTTGGATTTGCCTTTGCAGCAGCCCCCTATATCGAATTATGGGAGCCTTCTGAGTGGTCTCGCTGGGTGCCCGCTATCAGCATGCCAATTGCCTGTATTTTAACAGTTACCGGGTTTACCAGCCGCAACCCATTCTCCCTTGGCGGCGGGGCTGGGGGGTATGATCCGCAAAATCCAGGCATCGTTTCAGTAACACGGCATCCAGTATTATGGGCTCTGGCAATCTGGAGCGGCAGCCACATTGCTCCAAATGGCGATATGGCTGCGGCCTTGTTGTTTGGATTGTTTGTTGCTCTGTGCCTGATTGGTATCATGACCATAGAGCGCCGCCGACGTGTGCGTATGGGAGAGGCTCAATGGCAGGCCTTATCTGCTTTAAACTCAATAATTCCCTTTGCAGCAGCCCTGACAGGAAAGACCTCCATTGATTGGGAGCATTTCTGTGGTTGGCGGTTAATCGCGGGACTCGCGTTATATGCTACATTGTTCTATGGACATGAGTACGTAATCGGTATAACACCCAATATCTTTTAAGTCCTGTGAAGTATTGAGTGTCCAAAGCATATCGTTTAGGGTGCCGGAAATCATGCATAGGTGGGAAAATGAATATCATTTATAACAATATGGAAGCTATAGTGCTGACGCTGATCTGCGGCGGTGGAATGCTTTTTGTTTTCTACATGAACGGCTGGTTTGACAGGATTTTCAAGAAATCCGATGCGGAAAATGACACACCTTCACAATCGAATCTGCCCGATAACGGCAATAACAGCCACTAAGTCAGATAAAGGCAAGATCATGGAAGAATTACAAAGTACTGTTGATGCGTGGCTTGTTATAATCCTTGGCGGTGCCGGGCTAGCATTCCTTGGCTGGATGCACGGCTGGTTCGACAAATATTTTAAAAAGCCAGATTCTGATCAAGACAAAAAATAAGCCTTTAAAGCAACTCATAACCTTATTTTATCTTCAGACACAGTACGGTGATATCGTCGCTTTGCTCCGATAATCCGGCGTGATCATTCAGATCGTCAAACACGCCCATTGCCATATCCTCTACCGAATGCCCTGCACTTTTGGCAAAACAATCCATCAGGCGCTCCATCCCATATTGAACGCGGTCCTCATTAAATGCTTCACTGACACCATCACTATAAAGTAACAGGCTATCACCCGAGCTTATATCCACCGTGGCTTCCGGATAAGCAGCATCGTCAACCACCCCCAGCACCGGGCCGCCACTATCTGCAATCTGGCTTGGTGCTTCGTGCCCGGCACGGTTCATCACCATGGGAAGGTGTCCGCCATCGGAATAACAAATTGTCCCTTTGGCTGTATCAATGAGAACGCAAAGCACAGACACGAACATTCCAGGAATATTATAGCTGCACAGGGCTTCATTAGCCTGTACAAGGCATTCACCGGGCGTGGCCTTTTGGATAATCAACGTATGGAGCAATGTGCGTGATATCGCCATATAAAATGCAGCAGGAACACTTTTTCCGGCCACATCGGCGACCAGAACCATGGTCTGGTCATCATTCAGGCTGATCACATCAAAAAAGTCACCGCCCACATCCATGGCTGGAATCGTTTTTGCAAAGACATCCAGTTTTCTGAACTGGGGAAATGTTTTGGGCAAAAATCGGTGTTGCATCTCTGCCGCGACACTGATTTCACGGCGCAGCGCCACGTACTCGGCACGGTCTTTCCAGTTCTTGCGGCGGCGCTCTACCTGTGCATAGACACGACCAATGGTGACCACCAAATCATCCAGCCCCAATGGCTTTAACATAAATTCAACGGCACCATCTGCAATAGCTCCACGAACCCGATGTAAATCGAGACCGTTTGTGAGCGCGATTCGGGGGAAACGGGCATCTTTCTTTTCGACTTTAAAGAATAGCTCCATCCCGCTCAGCATATCGGTATCTATATTGATCAGAACAACATCAATGTTTTGTTGTTCACTAATTTCTTTCAATGCATCAATGTCATTGCAGGCAAAGATATAGCGGTGCTTACCGGCAATTGCCGGGTCGTCCTGCCAGGTTTCTATGGTGGTTTTTGTTTGTTGGTCATCATCAATAACCAAGATCGTGATCATGAAAGGCAATCCCTGCGCAGCGCGTCATTATTTTAG
>JABJOR010000224.1 GCA_018664265.1 Rhodospirillales bacterium | reverse complement strand
GCTATCCAGACGTTTGCAGAGAAACAACGTTATTCCGTGGTTCGAGATTTCTGCGGCCATGGTCTGGGCCGCGTCTTCCATGATCAGCCAAATATTCTGCATTACGGAAGAGCTGGTGAAGGTGCCGTTCTGCACGAAGGCATGTTCTTCACCATTGAGCCCATGATCAATGCAGGGCGCTATGACGTGAAGATCCTGTCGGATGGCTGGACAGCCGTCACCCGTGACAAGTCTCTCTCATGCCAGTTTGAACATTCCCTGGGCGTTACTTCTGACGGATTTGAAGTTTTCACGGAATCGCCTGCAGGGCTCAATAAACCACCCTACGGAAATTAACAGCTTTGAGCGGTGTGTCGGAAAAAGCTAATGACACCGCAGGCCATCGCAAGCGATTGCGAGAACGCTTTCTAAAAGGTGGTGGCGCAGCGCTGGCCGATTATGAACTCCTCGAAATGGTTTTGTTTCAGGCGCAAGCCCGACGGGATATGAAGCCGCTGGCAAAGGCCCTGTTGAAGCGCTTTGGCTCTTTCGGGAATGTGATTAGTGCTGACCCTGTAGAGCTTGCAGAAATTGACGGTGCCGGGGAATCTGTCATAGCGGCCCTTAAAACAATTCAAGTTGCAGCTCAACGTCTTGTCCATGATGAAGTGATGGACAAGCCCATTCTTTCAAACTGGCAGCGACTTATGGATTATTGCCGGGTAAACATGGCACGAAACAAAATCGAAAGCTTCCGTGTACTGTATCTCAATAACCTCAATGAGCTGATCGCCGACGAAGAACAACAACGTGGCACTGTAGACCACACACCTGTCTACCCCCGCGAGGTTGTTAAACGTGGGCTGGAGTTGCACGCAACAGCATTGATCATGGTCCATAATCACCCAAGTGGTGACCCTCGCCCATCCAAGGCAGATATAGAAATGACCAAAGAAGTTCGCGATACCGCCGAGAAGCTTGGTATCTCCCTGCATGATCACATCATCGTTTCGAAATCTGGCAACACGTCTTTTAAGGATTTAGGAATCCTGTAAACCACGTAAAGCAATTCATACACGAGGTCGAAGCATGTCATCAGAAACAGAATTAAATCAGTACCTTACATCGCTTATGATGGATAATTATCAACTTAATAATCTGAAAAATATTGATGCACAAGAATTTGAGGAAACCATCCTTGGAAAACTCAATAAAATAAATTTGACATCGGAAGGTTACAAAGACACCTCGAAACAACGCGACATGTCATTAAAATTTTATTGGGGCCACTACCATCATTTTGGCACATTCGCTATCCCCGGTATAATGGAAGAACGCCATATAGAAATTATAACTTATTTGGTTAATGACTTTGGACTTCCTTTAGATCTTACAGGGAAAAAAATCCTTGATATTGGTGTTTGGACGGGCGGCACAAGCCTGCTTCTCGCAGCAATGGGGGCTACAGTTACAGCCTGTGAAGAAGTTAAAATGTACTCTGATACAGTCAACTATATGGCCCATGCTTTTGACATAGAAAACCAGCTTAAATGTGACAATACATCCTTATACAGTATCGATTATCACGATGAATTTGATTATGTTCTTTATCTAGGGGTCATTTATCATGTCACAGATCCCGTCTTATCTTTGCGAATTCTATATAACGCTTTAAAAGATGGAGGCGATATTTTTGCCGAAACTTTCGGACTCGATACAAAAGGAGAAAACTCTCCTTTATGTGCAATTCAAGGTGGCCCGGCAAATTCAGGTAAAGTAGAACACCTGAATAGAACCGGATGGAATTATTTTATTCCTTCATATTCAGGATTTGAAAAGTGGCTGGAAACAGTTGGGTTTAAAAATTTAGAGGTTGTTCCATTAACTTCCGATAACAGACTCCGAGCCAAGGGCACCCGCATTAAACACGAAGATATGCTTAGGGCAGGATTATCACGCCCGGACATTCGATGAATCATCATTGCGAATAGATATCTATTCAGAAAACTCGTATGAAACTAACGAATTTCACCAAAGATTTTCCACTCAATCAGAAGCTCGCCGATACTTTCCATAAAGTTTTTATCTTTTTTAACAACTGAAACACTATCCGGTAAATTTTGCAATCGCTCGTCACCCTCTCCATAACTGGATAGCAAGACAACACGTATATCGCGCAACTCATCAATAGCGGCGTACACGTTGCTCAATTCTCGTCCGTTAAAAGGCGTCATATCGTAGTTCACGAAAACTACATTTGGCACAATATCCAATGCAACAGATACAGCCTCAATGCTATCGTAGGCTCGCATAACGCGGAACCCGCATGACAATAATTCTGTCGCCATCATTTTACGTTGTAGACCGGAAGGCATGACCAGTAGTATTGCAATATCTCGGGTTTCCTGAGAGCTGAACCCAGCTTCGCGCCCTGTCGGAAGTGATCTAAGAAACCCCTGCGGGTCGTCACTGGCAAGAGAATCTCCGGTTGAGAGTA
The DNA here is from genome assembly GCA_018664265.1 of Rhodospirillales bacterium. GTDB lineage: Bacteria > Pseudomonadota > Alphaproteobacteria > Rhodospirillales > Casp-alpha2 > JABJOR01. The sequence continues at coordinate 1,584 of JABJOR010000224.1, read as the reverse complement.
AATCTGTCATTACCTGCATATAGATACGGATATCAGTGATATTGACCGTCTGACTATCTTCCATGTTGATTAGATAGTCTTCCAACATGTGAGCGACGCGCCCCGTCATCGGGAAGCCAAAAGTTGCGCCTTGGCCTTTGATATTATGGATATTGCGTTTGATATGTATCAGAACGTCTTCAGCAGTACTCTTATTTGCTTCCAGGTCCTCAATTCTGTTATCGATATCATCAAGCTGATCACGAGCAGATTCAATAAATTCCTGGCTTAATTGAGCCAGAATTTTATCGGTTTTATCATCGATGTCAGTCATAGTTATGAGGGCTCATATAAGCTTGAATTTCATGGGCATTCTAATATCGCCTGAATATATGTTCCTCAATTTTTATTTTATGTAATAGTTTCACCCTGAAAGTGAACTTGCAACTCAATTCTCATGTCTTCTGGCTTTCTCAGAAATACCCCTTAAACACCATTTAAGTAAAATCAAACGCCATTGCATCTATAGCTCGCTGATATACTATCCATAATCAATAATTTTACTTCTATAAGGAATCACACCATGCGCGCTATCTGGTATGAAGATTTTGGCCCTGCAAAAGATGTTCTCGTCTCCGGTGAGAAAGAAGCCCCGTTACCATCATCAGGAGAAGTGCTGGTTAAAGTAGCCTATAACGGTATCAATCCGGTAGATGTCAAACGCCGGGCCGGTGGACGAGGCGATATGACAGACCCCTATGTTATCCCGCACCTGGATGCCTCGGGCATTATCGAAGATGTCGGAGAAAGCGTGGACAAATCCCGCATCGGAGAGCGTGTCTGGATGTTTGAAACGCAATGGCAAACGCCTCATGGTGCAGCAGCTGAATACACTTGTGTCCCGAATTCTCGCGCAGTTCACTTGCCAAACAATGCAGGATTGGATGAAGGATCTTGTCTTGGCGTACCAGCCCTGACCGCACATCGCTGTGTCTATGGAGACGGGCCTGTGGAAGGCAAGATTGTTTTGGTAACCGGAGCAGCCGGCGCCGTTGGAAACTACGCCGTACAATTTGCAAAATTCGGCGGAGCTACGGTAATCGCCACAATCAGTGGCGACAAAAAAGCCGATCTAGCCCGCAAGGCCGGGGCAGACCACATCATTAACTACCGCACCGAAAATGTGGCTGAAGCTATCAATGAAATTACCAATGGCGCAGGCGTTGATCGCATTGTTGAAGTAGAATTCGGTGGCAATATTGAAACGTCTATTGCCGTCCTCAAGACCAATGGAGTCATTGCGACTTATGCATCCGATGCCAACAAGGAACCCAACGTGCCATTTTATCAACTGATCTATAAAAATATTGTCGTGCGTCATGAACTTGTTTTCATAATGCCCGAAGACGCTAAAGATCACGCAGTAGACGATATTTCAAGCTGGTTGGCAGATGGGCGAATCATGCATCACATCAGCGAAACTTTTTCCTTAAGTAATATCATCAAGGCCCATGAAGCCGTTGAAGGCGGTGCCTATGGCAAGGTTCTGATTGATTTAAATGCAGGATAATAACACATCTCATATTTAAAATGAAAAAAGAAGGT
>JABJOR010000223.1 GCA_018664265.1 Rhodospirillales bacterium | reverse complement strand
GCTATCGTTGAACCTTATCAACTCACCCGTGGGGCGTGCCTTGCGTGCCGTACACGGATCAGAGGTCGCGGCACAGACCATGGGCATCAACACCACCCACTACAAAGTTCTGGTGTTTGTGGTCTCAGCTGTTCTTGCATGTCTGGCAGGAAGTTTGTTTGCCCATTACAACGGCTACATCACTCCATCCAAAGGTGATTTTTTCCATTCTATTGAGCTTGTCACCATGGTGGTTCTGGGTGGCATGGCGTCGACCTTCGGCGCAGTTATCGGGGCGGCGGTTCTGACCGTTGTGCCGCAGCTTCTGACTGTTTTTGAAGACTATGAAATGATGGTCTTTGGCGGCGTCCTTATGGGCATGATGATCTTCATGCGCAAAGGACTGGTGCCGACTTTATGTGACATTATGCGAAAGCGATTCAATGACCCTGATAAAGGTTGAAAACCTGAGCAAAAGCTTCGGCGGGATCACTGCCGTAGACGGTCTTGATTTTTCCATCGAGGTCGGTGGAGTCAATTCGATCATCGGCCCCAACGGTGCCGGAAAGACCACGCTATTTAATCTTCTGAGCGGTGTATACACGCCAACAACAGGAGAAATATTTTTCTCAGGTGATAATGTAACCGGGCTTTCATCCCATGAGCTGGCAACCGTTGGATTATCTCGCACATTCCAGAACGTCCAAACCTTCATGAATATGTCGGCGCTGGAAAACGTTATGGTGGGTTGTCATCTGCACAGCAACAGACGTTTTGTTGACGCATTGCTTCACCTGCCCTCTATTCGTAGAACCAATTCAGAGAGCCACCGCGCCGCCGTTGAACTGATGGAATATGTAGGCCTGAAAGATTATATCTCATCGCAAGCCGATCAACTTCCTTATGGTGCGTTGAAACGTCTTGAGATCGCCCGCGCGCTCGCCACCCGTCCGAAGGCTTTGTTGCTGGATGAACCCGCCGCCGGGCTGAACCCCAGCGAGACCCAGGAAATTGATGTCCTGATCAAGAATATTTCAAAACAAGGTACAACCGTGATGCTGGTTGAACACGACATAAAGCTGATCATGGGTGTCAGTAACCGGATTATCGTACTGGATCACGGACGGATGCTGGCCGATGGCACAGCTGATGAAATCCGCCACAATGAAGATGTGGTTGCGGCCTACTTGGGTGAACAAGGACGGAATCGCTAGGATGAGCATAATGTTATCAATTTCGAATTTAAGCGCTCATTACGGACAAATTCGCGCCCTCAATGATGTTAGCTTGAACGTTGATCACGGCGAGCTGGTCGCCCTGGTCGGCCCCAACGGCGCAGGCAAGACAACTCTCATGCGTACTATTTCCGGTGTTCAAGACGCCAGTGCTGGCACCATCCTGTTTGATGGGCAGGACATCACAAAGCTATCCCCGTCCGAACGGGTTCGCCAGGGCATTGCCCAAGTTCCGGAAGGCCGGCAAGTCTTTGCCCCCATGAGCGTCGAAGACAATCTGTTACTTGGCGGATTTACCCGCACGCGGGCTGAATCGGGTGAAGGTATCGAGCAAGCCTACTCCATGTTCCCGCGCCTCAAAGAACGACGCACCCAGCAAGCCGGAACCCTGTCCGGCGGCGAACAACAAATGCTCGCCATGTCCCGCGCCCTCATGGCAAAACCACGCTTGCTATTACTGGACGAACCCAGCATGGGCCTGTCGCCTCTATTGGTCGATGAAACCTTTGATACCATCGTGCGCCTGCGCGCCACCGGCACGACCATCTTCGTGGTTGAGCAAAACGCCTACAAGGCGCTGAGCATCGCCGATCGCGGCTACGTCATGGAAACCGGGCGTACAGTCCTGGAAGATGCTGGCCTGGCCTTGCTGGATAACGATGCGGTGAAGGCATCTTATCTTGGGGTTTAGATAATAAACCACCTACCTAGCTCACCCCGAATGACAAACCGCCTCAATATTGTATCCATCGAAATCGAGCACAAAGGCGGCGTAATAGTTCGGGTGGTATTGGGTCCAGATGCCCGGCTCACCATTACCGGTTCCGCCTGCTGCAACACCTGCTTCATAAAACCCATCAACGATTTCTTTTGAGGCGGCATTAAAGGCGATATGAACTCGGGGGGTCATGGGGGTGCCTTCGGATAGCCAAAAATCGCCGCCGGGATCGGTACTTTTACCGTGACCTTCCT
>JABJOR010000222.1 GCA_018664265.1 Rhodospirillales bacterium | reverse complement strand
GTGCCGATGTCCTTATGGTTCGTTGACATCAACCAGCGTTTGTAACCTGTCGGGTTATGATCTTGTGACATTGTGTAAAACTCCTAAGCTGCTCATTCCAACAGGGTTACTGAGAAATTGTTGAGGCAATTTTTATAGTAGCTGAATCATAGAGGTCATCAGGATCGCTATTGCTGGCATATTCTTCTTTTGCTCCAACAATCCATGCCGCGTAATCTTCTTTCGACAAGGCGATTACATGAACCGGCATTGCACCATGGTTGATACCGCACAGTTCCGAGCACATGCCGTAATAATCTCCAGGCTCATTGATTTTCACCCAGGTTTCATTGGTACGACCTGGCGTGGTATCAAGCTTCAATCCCAAAGAGGGTACGGCAAAATTATGAATGACATCATTGGAAACCAGCAAAATTCGAATGTTCGTATCGACAGGTAACACAACCGGTTCATCAACGCTCAGCAAACGGGGCTGGCCTTCCTCTAATTCGTCATCATCAAGCATAATACTGTCGAATTCGAAGCCACCTTGATCAGGGTAGGTATAACTCCAATACCATTGATTGCCCGTCACCTTGAGGGTCATCTCTGGCTCATCCGTATGATCTATAAAATACAGAAGCTTTAAGGACGGAATGGCAATGATGATCAAAATCAGGATAGGAACAGCCGTCCAGATCACTTCCAGAGTGCTGTTGTGTGACGTTTTGGAAGGTGTTGGATTGGCTTTGGCATTAAAACGAAAGATGATGTACGCCATGATCGCCAATACAAAGAGAACAATTGCTGTCTCAATGTACAAAAGCATATCGTGAAATTCAAATATGCGTTCGGCTGTGGGGGAGCCAGCTTTCTGAAAACCCATTTGCCAGGGCTCAGAGCGATATTGCTCCGCAGAGGCTATTCCAGAATTTAAAATACCCAAAGAAGCCAAAAAAGGTATCGATGCAAAGTGCTTTTTCAAGATACGACCCTACTCAAACAAAATTAAAACTGTAAAACTTCCCCCCAAAAGCTTCAAAAACGCGACTTTTTATCGCTATACCTATTAGCTATTAGCTCATAAATTTAGAATAGGCAACTAATTTAGAATAAATATAAGTATTAATTGCAATATAACCCATTATTATTCCTAGGTAAAAAATTTCCAAATTTGCTAAAAATTCTTACCTTAATTAGGCTCTTTAATGTAAATGCCTGATTCCATTAAGCGCCGACTAGCCAATGCACTATTGGCTCCGGATGAAATGCTAAATGTTGGGAGGACTGATTTTGGCTATAAAAAGCTTGGAAACGAACAGACTTCAAAGAGGCGATTCTGATATAAAAGAAGTGAGCATAAGACAATGCATCCCTCTATTCATCATTATGCTTGGAATTGGAGGCCTGAGTTTTATGGGTTTCCTGTTTAATCTCTATTTCAGTGTCGTAGAAATTTAGCTGGAATTACCACAATATTTTCCAGCCCATAAGTATCGTAAGCTCTTTCAATTCTTCACCTGAAAGATTGGGGATTGGTTTGTAAGTTGAGCAACGCCTTTTACGGGCCGAAATGAATAATCTTATACATAATGCTTACATAGAAAAAAATGGACACAGCCAGAAACAACATCCCGCCAATCCATATTTTGCGTTTTTGTTTTTCCATGCCCTTAATCTCCTGTGTTTTTAATCTAGCCGGCGCAGATAAGACTTACCTGCACCGGCTAATGAATTAACGTTTATCGTAGTTGTATGGCGTCCAGGATGAATCAACGACAACATCTTCCGGGAAATTCCCGGGTCCCGGAACATTTGGAGCATGTGTCCACTCCATGGATTTGGACTTCCAGGGATTATCATCTGCAATTTCGCCTTTGAATGCGCAATAGATCCAATTCAAAATCATCAACGTAATACCAACGGCAGTAATAAACGCACCTATTGTTGCAACATGATGATATGGCTCGAATTGTGGAAACATTTCATAGTTCCAATACCGACGAGGCATACCTTCTACACCAATGATAAACAACGGCCAGAAAGTCACATTAACTCCTATGAAATTCAAAGCGAGGCTGATTTTTGCAATCATGTTATCAGCAAGCCTGCCTGTCATCTTTGGGAACCAATAATAGACACCGGCGAACACAGTAAACGTTGCCAACATCCCCATGATAAAGTGGAAATGCGCATGCACAAAAGACGTTTCCGACAAATGCAAGGTCATGGAAGTCATAGCAAGCGGGATGCCTGTTAACCCGCCAACCAAAATCAGATAGAGGCATGCAACGGCGTAGTACATCGCAACATTATAGGTAATAGCCCCGCGATAAAGTGTTCCCCATAAGGACAGCACAAGCAATCCAACTGGAACGGAAATCAATAATGTCGTGACCATTTGACCAATACGCAGCCAATCCGGCATGCCCGCGACATAGAGGTGGTGGACCCAAACCTCTCCGGTAATGAGAACAATTCCGCAAATCCCGCCGTAGACTGCTGCCTTATAGTTAAAGACCGCATTTTTTGACATGGTTGCAATGATTTCGAACAAGATACCCACGGCTGGCAGGAAAATCACATAAACGGCTGGATGGGAATAGAACCAGAAAAGATTCTGATACAGCAGGACATCTCCACCGGCAGTAGGATCGAAAAAATGTGTGCCGAGATATTTATCAAATAAAAGCAACGTGACCGCAGCGGCTAGGACCGGAATGAAAACGAGCTGGATAATAAATGCTGCAACTGTGGTCCAGACGAAGATATTTAACTGGTTCCATCCCATACCGGGAGCACGCATAAAAATAACTGTAACAAGGAAATTCACAGCTCCAAGAATAGAAGAAAACCCAAGCAAATGAACAGTAAACACATAGAAGGCTGTGTTTCCTTGCGTGGTAATGGAATATGGCGGATAGCCAGTCCACATAATGTCTGGCTTGTCCGGAATAACGAAGGTCAGCAATGCCAGAACAATTGCAAACCAGAACAACCATAAACTTAAAGCATTAATACGCGGGAACGCCACATCCTTTGCCCCGATCATCAAGGGAAGAAAATAGTTTGCGGCAAATCCTGTAAGGCCAGGAATCAAAAAGGCCAGGATCATGGCTGCACCATGGAAATACAGCATCACATTGTAATCCGTGCCATCAGAAATAATCTGGGCACCTAGGCTGGATTGTTCCAATCTTATTAAAATTGCCATTAAGCCCGCAACAACAAATGCTGCCATGGAGCCAATCAGATACATAACACCAATTCTTTTGTGATCAGTGGTAAAAATCCATTCTTTCAGATTGAAACCTTCTGATTGAGTTGTAAGTGATGCTGTCGTCATTTTATAAACCTCTCCGGATTTCCCGAATTTCAATAAGCAGATATTTCTTACATTTCCGCCACTTCTTTAGCCATCAGGGCTTCATATTCCATGGGATCAATAGCAGCGACTCTTGTATACATTTCTGAATGTGCTACCCCACAAAACTCTGTGCACGTAACAACTGTTTCCTTGGCTTCTTTGGGGTAAAACCAGAGATACGTTACACGGCCTGGCATCACATCTTCCTTGATGCGATATTCCGGCAATCCAAATGAATGGATAACGTCTTCTCCTGTCATGCGCAGAACCACTGGTTGCCCTATAGGAACGATCAATTCTTCCAAAATGACACCGTTTTCGTATTCAAATTCCCAATACCACTGATAACCAGTGACTTTGATTTCCAGGGCGTTATCAGGAACTCCACGCTGGATATTCCATAGAGACCAGCCTTTTGCAGACAGGAAGAAATCATCTGCCATGAAGATCGATGCAGGGATCAGAACCCAGGCAATAGCTTGGGCTTTGGTAAGTTTTGGACCACGACCAACAGCGTCGGGATCTTTTGTGCGATACCGAATAAGCATGTAGATCGCCGCAATCATGAACACGACACCAATGACGGTGATATCAACAAGCATCTCGTACCAAAGATTGTCCCAACCTTCTGCAGGGTCCTGAATAACCCCGTCCTGGGCATTAGCAGCCAACGGGGCAACTAAACTGGTGATTCCCGCCACCACTGACGACATACGCTTCATACTGCTTCCTCCTTTTGCCTTCGGCGACGAAAAACCAAAGCAGACCCTGAAAAGAGGGAAATGCCCACGGTCAACGCTCCGATAGCAACAAACATTGGGATATTGTAGGTGTATTGGCCTTCTTTATAATTATAACTATAGCAAAGGCTTATGGCATAATTTATGAGGTCTTTAGGCTTGAAATCAAACTTGCCCTCTCTGGCTTCCAACACAGCGAGTTCAACATCATCAGAACTAGCATTCAAAGAATACAGAACCCGTGCCAAACGCCCTTTCGGCGTAAAAACAAGGAACGTACCAGGATGGAAAAAGATGCGGTCCATTGGTGACCAGAAATAGCTGTAGCCAAAACGTTCTGTGAGCGTTTTGATGTCTTCTTCATTCTTGAAATTTGCAAAGACCCAATTGTCGTTTGTTAGCCCATCAAATTCCAGGTGGTTACGGAACTCAACCAGTGTTTCGATCGTATCTTCCTTATCAAAAGATAGGGTCAAAACTTTGAAATCCTCACCCATACGCAGAAGATCAACATCCTTAAGCAAGTTCGCCAGATCACTGTTAATTACGGAACATGAACCGTCACAGGTATAATAGGATAATACAATGATCAGCGGCTGACCCAACATATCGCCAAGAAGAAAATCTTTCCCGTTTTCATCAACCAGCGCTACAGATCGATCAATTTTTGTTCCAAGAACCGCAGGTTCATCTATAACAAAAATTTCAGGATTGATGTCCGATTCAGGTGTGCGGTTATATTCAGCCACTACAGGCATTACCCCAAGAAGCATTCCCGATAACATTAACAAGCCCAATAAAACAGTACGTCTTACTCTTGCAAACATTCTCAAATCACCAGAAATAAATCTGTGAAACAACGAAGAACCAGACCACATCAACAAAGTGCCAATAGATAGATGTGCATTTGATGAAAGTGTTGTTTGTCTTGCCCCTCAATGCCGGGATCAAAACAGCGACAAAAGCGAGCAATCCAACCAGTACATGAGATGCATGAAATCCGGTTATAGAGAAAAAGGCCGATGAAAAAGCATTGGTTCCTGGAACAAAATCCATATGGACAAGATGGTTGTATTCCCAAAGAGTGCAGCCAAGAAAGACTGTCCCCAGAATAAGAGTTAATATTAACCAACGATGGAATCCTGCGCTGTCGCCTTCTTCATGCTTATGCTCTGCGATATGAATAGTCACACTGGAAGATACAAGCAAAGCTGTCATTACCATTGGCAATCCATAGCCAATTTCTGGTGTTCCTTCTGGTGGCCATGTATCGGCTTGCAGACGCATAATCCAATAACTGGCAAACAATGATAAAAATATAAAAATTTCAGATACGATGAAAATTGGCAATCCAACAGCCGATGCACCTACCAGCAATGGCTTATCGCTTAAACCTTCACTCACCCATTTAGAAACGCCGGCAATCAATACAGGTGTTCCAATGCCAGCAAAAACAACTGTTAACAGCATATTTTCGTAAACAAAATAAGCTGAGAATGTAAGTGG
>JABJOR010000221.1 GCA_018664265.1 Rhodospirillales bacterium | reverse complement strand
TTTATTTGAACCAGAAATAATTCGTTTCTGTTCAGCTATTTCTGTCGTTATTCCTCGAAGGTCTCGCATCAAAAGGCTTTGATACTGCTCAAATCCAATAAAAAAAGTTTCAAAGGTAATCACCATAGTAAGAATTAATGAGAAAAAGAAAATTAGACGCCAACGTAATGTTTCGGATGCATAGAGGACGGTAGCTAACGGAATTTTTGTTAACTCGATGATCATCACAGCAAAGAATGGCAAAGCTCCTTGGAAACCCATAAAGAAGGAGAGATCCTCGCCTGCCTGCGGCCCCATCATTCGCGATAGGGCCAAAAACAATCCAACCATCGCTGCAATAATTTCTATTGCCCAAGCCATTGTCAGAAGGCGTGCAGAAAGTCCTACATTCCCTCTTGGTACTGGTAAAGTTGTCAAAATATCCCCTCCCCCGAATGGCTTAGCTTAAAGTAATTTATTGTAAGCCTTAAATTATTGGGGTCATTCTTCCTTACGGGTTTATTAGGGTCAAGCTCCGAGTCCAAATAGCTAGGTAATCAACCTCAGGATGTTTCCCCATGGTGAAATAATAGATGGTATGAAAGGGACGCTCATTGGCTTAGCAAAGCATATCTCCAGTAAATCCTGAAACCGATCAAGCAGGGGGGGACCAGTACCTCTTTCCGCCGTATTCCGCCCCGTAAAGCCTCCGTTTCGTCCAAGCATTGCGCGTCAATATCTCTGCAACTTGTTGTGGGTGGGGTCGGTCCCGATATTTCCCGGTTAAATTTCCTGCCAGAATAATCTCGTTCATCGTCCACGGATGGCGTAACTGTTCCTTACTGAGCGTTCTGATAAACTGAACAAGTTGGTCTTCCAAGCTCTTCACTGGGGGAGGGGATGCTTCCTGCTTGGCAAGTTCACGCTCTTGGTGCTGCTGTTCCACCAATTTGTATAGCCCGTCTATGCTACACGATATTTTCATTGATTGCGGTTGAGGAAAAGGTAAACCACCAGCCCACCAATTAGGAAAGCGACTACCTCGTTTCGAGTAAAATCATCCACAGCATCGAACAGACTATGCCCGACCCATAGAACAAGGGCCGCCACAATTACATAGCCGATGAGTTTACCGAGCCATGCAAAAAACACCTCAAGGGGACCCTCTATATGCTCTCCTACCCTCGCGGTTGCTAGGCGTAGCATATGGCCTACAGTATTCAACAACCCAGTAAACGCCGATCCTGCTGAGAAAACAAAGCCGAGCAGGGTGGGCCACCAAACCCACCCAGATTTTTCGTATCCTTCTACGTACTCCATTAAATAGACGAAACCGATTGTCGTGGGAACGCCGATTAGCGTCATAACCACGCTTTGTTTGAGTGTTAGTTTGTCATCTTCTTCGGTTTCTTCGGTCATCAAACCGCCTTCTCTAGCAGGCAATAGTCTACCCATCACAACTTCCCCGCGCTAGTATCCTTGAAGGGTAGTTTGAGAAAGGGGTAACGGGAGCATGAACATCACGGCATTTAAATTTGTTAAGTATGTGCTCCTCGCATCTATTATCTTGGCAATTGGTACGGCTTCCTTATCACTTCTGGCCGGCAATGAGGTAAAGGCCGTAAAGGATGGAATAAGGTTACTGATATCTGGCCTATTATTATTCCTTCTTTTACGAGGTTCTTCGTGGTTCACAATTCTTGGCGGGCTGATATTTTCAATTGCTGGGCTTCTCCTGACCATTGTGATGTATGTCTCCTTTAGCGAGGGGCATATGAACATTTTTATGATTTTAGCCGCTGGCTTTACCGCAGCTTATGTTGCGGCTGCATACCTCACCATATTTTCCAAATCTTTCCAATTGGCACTAAATGATCGCAAGACAGCAAGCAAACAATCTGAAGCAGAAGAGCGTCGCGAACTCTACGCCGAGTTTGGCGAAAAACCGCCCGAAAAAACAGAGGGAGATGAATGAGGAAATATATTGCTATCGTAGTTGGATTTGGGGCGCTGTTTGGCGGCGGGTACTTGCTCTATAACCTGTTCTTCAACGCCACCACTATCCATTTTATGTTTGTTGCTGGCGGTGGCTTCCTAATGTTTATTGGCTGCTTTGTTATCTTTGACACAATTCGCAAATGGAACACCCCAGCACTTTCAGAAAAGCAAGAACCAGTTCCAATTGATGCGCCATCTTCTGGATCAATTGAAGAAAAAAATACAGTTAAAAGCAACTCCTACATTGGCAGGCATTGGCGTGGCGAGAACTCTCTGGCATGGGCGTATTGGATTAATCTTTTCTTGTTAAACTTGGTCACCGTTATCTTAATAACGATGATTCAAAAACAAACTGATTTTTTTGATGAGTTGGTTCCGTGGGCTTTACTTTCAATATCAACGATAGGAATTTCAGTTTGGAGTTGTGTGGGAGTTTGGAGGTCTGCAACTGTATCCATAGACCGAGCCAAAATTAAAATTCCCAAACGCAATGCATTTTGGGCTTATACAGCCAAAGCCATGGTCGTCATAAGAGTTCTACAAATGCTGGCTGTTTGGATTCCAACCGTAAAAGATTTGGGCACCTTTTATGAATTAAGAAATTCCGATATTAACACCCAGTTTTTCATCCAATATGCAGCTGAGAGTGATGTAATTCTCAACGGCTATATAAACAGCAAATCCGTAGAAGCTGTTATAAAGGCGTTCAATGACGACCCCAAGCGTACTGCCCTAGTTATGAACAGTCCGGGGGGGTTATTAATAAATGCGTATGATTTGGCAGACTTTGTAGGGGCCCAAAAATTACTTGTTGCAGCTAAGGGGGATTGTTCCTCTTCCTGCTTACTTATATTAGGAGCAGCAGAAACAGCTTTAGTAACCGCCGATACAAAATTAACTTTCCATCACCCAGAGGCGATTGCAGATTTTGTCTCTGAGGGAGTAAAAGCCGAATTAAGTGAAGAGATAGAAGAATATTATCGAAGGTTTAGAAATTATGGGGTACCAGAAGATAAACTGGAAAAATATCGACATGACAAATTAACACATTTGTCCATTGGTGAAGCTTATAACGCGTATCTTGTTGATCAAGTTTGGAAACCCGAAAGTAATCAGTTCATTGATGTTAAAGAGTATTGCAAACAAGAGGACTGTTTTAAGGAACCTTTAAAGACCCCCCTCGCAGAGGATGACAATCTTGAGCGTGCACAAGAATTAACTGCAATAGAACTTCGCAAAGAACTCCCAATGAAAATTGATGAATTTACAACCCTTGTAAATGTAACGTCTGAAGGTCCTACCTTGGTGTATCACTACATTCTGGATGTTCTTAAAGGTGAAGTTGAGTTATCCGAGTTTAAGGCCAAAACCAAAGAGCGTCTCAACATCAGTGTGTGTAGCATTGATGACATGAAGCTTATGCTAGAAGACGGCGGTGGATACAAGTACTCCTACAAAGGCTCAGGCGGAGAGTTTATTGCGGACTTTACCATTACTAATGCGGATTGCTCATGATTGAAAATGCGCATGATCTCAATATCCCTTGCGCTTCAGGTCCTCTCCCCTTTGGCCCATGCCGACGACTTTAAAGGTAAATCGTGCACCACCGGGCAAAACAGGAATTTGCTTGGACTAAGCTGAACTACATTAATCAAAAGGTATAAAAATATGTTGTTTGGAACTGCAATATTAATCGGTCTTTGTGTTGGTTCCGCGCTTTCACATGGTCCGAAAAATGGGTTCTTTTGGATTGGGGGTGGCTTTTTTTTGGCGTTTAGTATTGCGGGATTTATAGATACATGGACTTACCCATTTGCTTCTTTGTGCTTTTTCATAACATCCATAACTGTAGCGCTCCATGGTGCAATTGTACGTAAAAACTGGAACAGTTAGCCACTTG
>JABJOR010000220.1 GCA_018664265.1 Rhodospirillales bacterium | reverse complement strand
TGAAGATAATTTACTGGTGGCGGCAACACACCAGCAGAACCAGACAGTGGCTCAACAATGACGGCTGCGATATTGGAAGCATCGTGAAGCGCAATCCGTTCCAGTAACTCATCAGCAAGATCAGCACCTGTTTCTGATTGGCCTTTGGTGAACTCATTACCTTTGATCATTGTATGACCAATATGATCAGCAGAGACAGCTTCACCGAACAGCGCACGGTTAGCGCCAATGCCGCCAACGGAAATACCGCCAAAGTTAACGCCGTGATAGCCTTTGGACCGTCCGATCAATTTGGTTTTAGAAGGTTGGCCTTTTTTGCGCCAATAAGCCCGGGCAATTTTCAGAGATGTATCGGCCGCTTCGGAACCTGAGTTAGTGTAGAACACCCGATTCAGGCCCTCTGGCATAAATTCAACAATTTTCTCTGCAAGTTGGAACGCCTTGGGATGGCCGTACTGGAAAGCTGGTGCGTAATCAAGCTCGGCAAGCTGCTTTGCAACAGCTTCCGTAATTTCAGGCACACCATGGCCAAGACCGCAGCACCATAGACCGCTGAGGGCATCAAAAATCTTACGGCCTTCCCCATCCGTAAAATAAGCACCTTTACCGCTGACGATAATCCGGGGATCTTTTTTGAATTCGCGATTTGCCGTATAGGGCATCCAGTAACTGTCGAGCTGTTTTTGGGTGAGGCCGCCTGATGAGTTGGTCAATTGCTGTATCCTTAAAATTCGTGAGTGTTGATATCTTAATAATGGCGGCAGAATAGCCATGTTGAAAAGTTTAATAAATGATAGCCTAGTCCACTTTAGTGTCATAAAATGGAAACTTATTGATTAAGGAATTTACCATGACATCTCGGGCACTGTTGGGGCAATTAAGCGATGTTGATGTGCGACTGTTGCGGGTGTTTCGCGCTGTCGTCGAATCTGGCGGGGTTTCGGCTGCTGAGCTGGAATTAAACATTGGTCGTTCCGCCATCAGCCGCCACCTGAAAGACCTGGAGACCCGTCTGAACGTGGTTCTTTGCCGTCGGGGCCGTGGCGGCTTTGCAATGACCGATGAAGGTCGACATGTCTATGAAGCAGCCTTGAGATTACTAGCTGCGCTCGACACATTTCGCAGCGAGGTCAATGAAGTCCACCGTCAGATGACGGGTAATCTCTCAGTCGCCATGTTTGATAAAACCACAACCAATCCGGCTTGCAAGATTTCTGACACTATCTTCCAATTTGATGAACTGGCACCGGAAGTTACACTGGATGTCTACGTTGCAGCCATTAACACTATTGAGAAAGGCGTTATGGACGGGCAATTTAACATCGGTATCATTCCCAGCCATCGCACTTCACCAAGCCTGAACTATCTATCGTTATTTGATGAACACATGTCATTGTATATTGGACATAAGCACCCGTTATTTCCCATAGATGACCAGTTAATCGATGATAAGGAGTTACAGAAACACAAATATGTTGGCCTGGGCTACCATTCCCCCAATATGGACGTCAGTAACAAGAACGGAAATGAGCGCCACGCCTCATGTTATGATCAGGAAGCAGTGGCGACGCTTATTCTGTCAGGGCGATATTTGGGATATTTACCGGATCATTATGCCAAGAGCTTTCAATCCCAGGGCCTTGTTCGATCCGTAAACGCCGATAAATTTGCCTATGAGTGCAATTTCACAGCCATCAGCCGCCGCTCCCCCAAGCCATCACGCATTACGCAAACATTCATAGAATGCCTGGAAAAAGCGCATAGCCATAATAACTGAAGAATTTACGGTCTCAACATGCTCCCTGCATCTTGCCTTTTACTTTATCGGCAACTTTGGACACTGTACCCAAATCACCCAAACGGCGTTCCAGAAAATCCCAGGTTTCCGGGAAGTTGCCTTCTTCATCGCCTTCATCGGACATCCAATAGAGCACCGTTGCCGTATACACGGTGGTCAGAAGTCCTCGTTTTGAATAGTAATTAAAGTCTGTCGATGTATCACCAGCCGCATACCACATGGAATTTACGGTGCTAAGGGTAGCTTGCACCGCAAGTGGCACATTCAGTGGCAACGCATACCAGGATAGCGTGCGGCGCAGGGTTTCTCTGTGTTGGGCGTTAACCATTATCCGCGCCTTTACAGCCGCTGTAATACGCGCCGTGACGGACATGTCCTCCCAGCCTTCAAGTCCATCGAGAGCTTCGAGCATTTGCGCGTCGCTCCAATCCACCCAGAGTTGGATCACGTCCCCTGTTTCACCCGGAAAGGCCCTGAGCGCCATATCGGCATCATACCCGGCCTCAATTGCCCCGGCATTTATAGCGTCCCGGCACCAGCCGTCAAAAGGTACATTGGCAAGGGTCGCAAGCATAATTTTCTCTCGCACCTGCTCCATCTCGTCTATTTCGTCTGTTTCACTCATTCTTCCGAATCCTCAGATTGGGGCTGCATTTCGCTATCATAACCAAAACTTGATAGATCATCCATACGCATGGGGTACAGAATTCCTTCAAGATGATCACATTCATGCTGAACCACTCGGGCATGGTATCCATCGAGTTCACGTTCAATTATTTTTCCTTTTAAATCCAATGCCTTAAGGCCAATACGTTTGGGCCGCCTGACTAAACCCGACATCCCTGGTAAAGACAGGCATCCCTCTCGCATATAGATCATGTCCTCTTCGGTGGTATCGCCGAGCAATTCCAGTTCTGGGTTAATCAAGACTGTTGGTGGAACACCGCTCAAATCTGCCTCATTTTCGTCATTACTCCTGCTTTCCGGGACATAATAAACCACGACTCGGCGGGGAATATGGACCTGAGGGGCCGCTAAGCCCACTCCAGGGGCATCAAACATGGTTTCAAACATATCCTCAGCCAGTTGGGCAAGCGCCGGGTCGCACGGATCACTGACCAATTCAGCAGGATTCATCAAAATCGGGTGGCCCATTCGGGCTATTTTCAATAAAGCCAAGACAAATATACCTTTTTCATGCTATTTTATTACATATAAGCCTTCACAAGGCGGTGATGGCATGCTAGAACGCCCCACCTTGAATGAGAGGACACATGGTGTGTCCCCCTAACATGATGAGAGATTAACGAACGTGCAAGTATCTGTTCGCGATAACAATGTAGACCAGGCGCTAAAAGTGCTCAAAAAGAAGATGCAACGTGAAGGCGTCTTCCGTGAAATGAAACTCCGTCGGTCTTATGAGAAGCCCTCCGAACGCCGTGCGCGCGAAAAAGCTGAAGCTGTTCGCCGTGCCCGCAAGCTGGAGCGCAAGCGCATCGAGCGCGAAGGCTTCTAGAACAAGCCTTCTGACGGAACCGTCAAAATCAAAAAACGGCGTCACCGCCACAGGTGAACGCCGTTTTGTTGTGTCTGAATTCAAACATATTCAAGCTGTATGTTTTTTACCTGCCTCAACGGGTGTATACCAGCTATCGAAATTTTCAGGCGGAACCCGCATAAGGTGTTCCAGATCTTCTTGTGTCATCCACGCTAGCCATTCTTCCAATGGATCAGCTTTATTTGGTTGATGCCAGAATATGCTGCCTTGTTCTAAATGTGTATAGCCTTCTCTGGCGAGTAGCCCCTTGCAAGCAGCGTGTGGTTCCATAATTCCAAAGAAATAGTCAGGCGACCATAATAGCGAACTCATGGCGGGAACCAAACGGGTCAAAGCCGCAGTTAGGCTTCCTCCCAGATTATTTCGCCCACTTTTTAACCACAACTCCCCATGATAGCAGAGCTTTCCTGTAATTTTTGATGAGGCTGGAGATAAGTAACAACTCGATTTTTTAGAATCAACCTTGTCGCCATGAGGCCGATAGTCTTTGAGATACTGCCTCAAATGATCAGACAGAGTAATTCCGGAAAGATCAATCAAACGAGCCGCCTGGGTGTGTATAATCTCATCTTTGTCATTAACGCCTTTAACCCAGAAACCATTCGCCGGTGAAACACTGGAAAATTCAGGATCGAATAAAGGAGCAGCATGGCCTTTTTGGGGTTGAATCTTGGAAAAATTACAAAAGGTTGTAAAATCATTGCCGATTTCCAGATGAACCCCCTTGGATTCAGCGACTTTTAAGATACTGGTGATATAATTTATAGTTGAAAAAAGTTGAGTGGCAGACATATGGCAGCTCCTTCATTTTGATGTATGATGAAGCTTATGATAATGGTAAATTTATCATCCATAGTCGCTATAAATGTTTACGAGTAGTGCTTTTAAAGATCAAATTCCATGAGAGCATCTTCAGGCGTCAATGGAATTCCCGTTAAATCCAAACCTGCAATATCAACCTTATTCGTTATGGCAATTAAGGTCGCAACGGCAGAATTCCCATCTGGAAAAAAACATCTGAACAACAATCGTTGATAACGAGCTGATTGAGGTTTCTCGCCTTCTTTTCTCGGCAGCCGCACAAAAACATGGTCTAGACGAATGCTTGTTTCTTGTGAAACTCTATCATAATTTTCAATAGTGAAAAGATCAGCCCCACAACTCATAGGATCTTCCTCAAGCACACAACCTATGGCACTCTTTGCCCAGACTGGACCAAGCCATCTTGCAATAGAAGATTGCTCGCCAACACGCACACAGAGCCAGCTATTTTTGTGTTTGCGATAAACATTCGTATATGGCGCTATTTTATCCATCGCAGGGTGCTCAAGCTGAGCTTTTGCGTCTACCCAAGCTTTCAGCCCATGGCGCAAAAGTGGCGGACTGTCCTCCCATATTCGGGTGACGGGATACTGTTGCGAGTATAGCGAAAACCCATCCTCATCATCATATTTGACAAGAGACAACCCATCAACTGTCTTAATGCGTCCCTCAAGCCATGCCTCGCCACGTTCAAGAAGTGACCCGGCTTCTTTGAGAGACTGGGATCCTGTTTCAGTAAGGTGATACTGCCGATCTTGCACCTCGAAGAGCTTTTCGCCCCTGATTTCTTCCAAAATATCGATATGACGACGAAGTGTTTGCCTTGTTGACCCCAAAATTCTGACAGCTTTGGAAAGGTTAAGGGTGTACGCCAATGTCGTAAAAGAACGCAACATTTCAAACAAGATGCTTTGGTGCTGCGATTGCGACATAAGACGTGTTACTTTCTTCAAAACAAAAATGGGAGCAATCCCATGTTTATACATCATTGAATTATACGAAAAAAGATTAGAAGCGGGAAACATATCCTTGGCAATGGTCTTTATGCGTTAGCTTATGGTAAATTAATCATGCATATATGGATTATTAATTTACCATTTTGCTCATGAGTGAGGGAATTGATTTTTCCGAAAACTTCCATAAACCTTACAAGTGTGTCGCATGCAAAAAATATTCTTTTTAAGAGAGTTCTAATTTGCTTGTCAATGTGAAGATATAACCAAGAGGATAAAATGGTAAAAAAGAAAAAGCGCTTGCCCCCAGGAACCCCAAACCCGGTCGATGTGCATGTTGGCACGCGGTTACGCCTTCGCCGAACACTGATGGGTATGAGTCAGGAAACGCTCGGCAATCAGGTCGGTTTAACGTTTCAACAAATTCAAAAATACGAACGTGGAGCCAATCGGATTGGAGCATCACGGGTCTATGAATTTGGTGGTATTCTTGATGTACCAATATCGTTCTTTTTCGATGATATGCCGGGTGAGCTAAAAACCCATGAGGGGCGGTATGCAGCAGGCCTTCGAGACAAGGACGCTGGCAATTACGAAATAGACCCTCTTGCCCGCAGAGAAACCCTGGAACTGGTTCGCGCCTATTATAAAATTACAGATCCAAAAGTTCGCAAACGAATTTTTGAAATGGTCAAAACCATTTCTAAATCAGAAGGGCTTGATGATTAAAGTCAAGATTTCAGGGGGCCAACCACTTTTTTGATCAACCAGCCCACGCTCAATCCTTGAACCACAACAGAGAACACAACCACAACATATGTGGCTGTCAGGATCATGTCGCGTTCTGGCCCCGCAGGCAGCGATAGTGCCAGCGCCACAGAGATACCACCACGCAAGCCACCCCAAGTCATCACCGGGATGGCCCCTTTGGTGAAATCCTGGCCTAACGATAACAATTTGATCGGCACGGACACCGACAACAACCGGGCAACAATCATGATTGGAATAGCGATCAATCCGGCAATTACGTAATCTTGCTGCAAATCCAGGGCAAGAGCTTCGAACCCGATTAAAGTAAATAGCAAGGCATTCAGAATTTCATCGAGCAAGTGCCAAAAGCTCAGCAGGTGTTCCCGCGTTTTTTCGCTCATAGCGTAACGAACACCTTTGTTTCCTATAAACAACCCAGCGACAACTACAGCAATCGGTCCTGATAAATGTAATCGCGTTGCCAAAGAATAAACGCCTGTCACCAGAGCCAGCGAGATGATGATTTCAAGAACATAATCATCCATGGATTTAAGCATCAAGAAGGACAGATACCCTGCGACCCCGCCTAGCAGAGCTCCGCCAAGAGCTTCCTGCGCCAGGAAAATGGCTATTGCAGACGCACTGACTTCAATAACGTCATGCCCCATTGGAAATGCAATGCCAGCCAATACACTGAACACAACGATACCAATACCATCGTTAAACAGGCTTTCCCCCGCTATTTTGGTTTCCAGCGCCTTGGGCACCTTCACGGTTTTCAAAATTCCCATTACCGCAACCGGGTCCGTCGGCGAGATCAGGGCACCGAAAACTAATGCGGTCATCAAAGCGGCTCCTGAAGCCAGATAGAAGCCGTATCCAATAATTATAGTAGACATCATCACGCCAAGCGACGCCATCAAAGATATCGCCGCTTTACGCTGCATCAGTTCATCCAGATCTACATGCAATGCCCCTGCAAACAAAAGAAAGCTCAACATGCCATGCATTAGTGTTTTCTGAAAATCTATGCTGATGATTGCACTGCGAACAGTTATGCCAATAGACATCTCTGGAAATAAAACATCGATCCCCATAACCAGAATAGAAACAGCCAGAGCTATGATCAACATGCCAATTGTATCGGGCAAATTTAAAAAATGGTAATTAACGACCCCGATCAGGGCAATCATGACAAAGGCAATGGGGATGATGTCGAGAAT
>JABJOR010000219.1 GCA_018664265.1 Rhodospirillales bacterium | reverse complement strand
GACAAACATTGTTTGGCATGTTTATCACCCATGACATGTTGCTTGATTTGCTGACAAGTATAAACAATTCCTTTGCCCAGAGCATGGATATTGAAGAGACACTCAAGACGGGTGTGGATCATATCAAGAATTACCTGCAATCAGAAGCAGCGTCCCTTTTTTTGTTGGAAAATAATAATACTGATCTGATTTGTAAATCTTGCTCAGGACCAGTTGATATAACGGGGATGCGGCTTGACCCGGGGCAAGGCGTTGTCGGGTACTCAATCAAGGAAGGCCAGACAATTGTTATTCATGATGTGAATAATGATTCTCGATTTGCATCAGTAGTGGATAAGGAAACAGGATTTAAGACAGAATCCATCTTGTGTGCTCCTCTGAATGTTCACGGTCGAACTATTGGCGCTATAGAAGTTCTCAAT
Source organism: Rhodospirillales bacterium (assembly GCA_018664265.1). GTDB lineage: Bacteria > Pseudomonadota > Alphaproteobacteria > Rhodospirillales > Casp-alpha2 > JABJOR01. The sequence goes on along the minus strand of JABJOR010000219.1, from coordinate 5,692 downwards.
AAACATGGCAGCGGTATTTTTGCCGGATACGATCAGGTCGTGTTGACGGCCCTTGCCTCGGCTACGGCAATGGCGATTGAAAATGTACGCCAGGCAGAGGAAATTGCAGAATCAAAAAACAGACTCTCAGAATTACTGCTAAACATTGCCACGACAGCCAATCACTCGCATACCATTGAGGGCGTTTTCCAAATTGTTCTTGATGAAATTTGCAATTATTCAGGCTGGCTCATGGGACATGTTTGTATCCAATCCATGGACGGATCTCTACATCTTGGTTCCTCAGGTGTATGGCACATTCCTGAGGGTGGAGGGTATGAAACATTTCAACGTGAAATGGATTCCGTAAAAGTTAAGCCTGATGAAGGCCTGATGGGTAAAGTCTGGAAAAGTGGCGCCTCTGAATGGGTTGATAATATTCCAGAAAACAAAGAATACACCTGGCCAAAAGCTGTTCAGGACTGTGATCTTCAGAGCGCTTTGTGTTACCCGATTTCTGCAGGGGTAGAGATGGCTGCTACTCTTATGTTTTATTCCGACAAAAAGATGACGCCGAAGAAAGAACTTCTGAATATTCTGGAGCAGGCAGTATTGGTCGTCGAGCAGGCGTATGCACGAACCAACATTGAAGATTCAATTCGTATTGCGCTGGTGAATGCCGAACGAGCCAATTTAAGCAAAAATGAATTCCTGGCCAATATGAGTCATGAATTGCGCACCCCCTTGAATGCAATTTTGGGATATTCGCAAATGATGGAAAGTGAAATTTCCGAGAATTTTGACAGCAGCTCATATCGAGAATATGCGGGTTATATAAAGGCCTCCGGCGATATTTTGTTAGGACATGTCGATCGAATTCTGGATGCTACTGAAATCAGTTCATCAGATTCTGAGCTAAAGGAAGAGAGCCTGAATATCGCTAAACAATTGAGCAAATGCGTGGAAAGTCTGGATTACCAAACCAGACAAAACAATATTAAGATTGTCTCGGATGTTGCTGAAGGCACCCCAAGGTTGTTGGCGGATAAAAAATATTTCCGCCAGATTATCGTTAATCTTCTGTTGAATGCCATTAAATATAATCGAAATGGTGGAATAGTGGCTTTAAAAGCCGATGTAACAGATAACGGCGAAATCTGTGTTCTTGTAAGAGATACCGGGCAGGGTATTGAAGAAGAGGCTATTCCTCATGTTCTGGAAAATTTTGGACGCATGAGCCCAAGCCAGATCAGCAGCAACGAAGGTCTTGGCCTCGGATTGACGATTGTCCAGATTGTTGCCAAGCTGCATCAAGCTGATTTCCAGCTTCAAAGTGAACATGGCCTTGGTACAACTGCAACAATTACATTCCCGAAAGAAAGAGCAGTCTGTAATTAAAGACCGCCCAAAGAGATTTTAAATGCCTGATAATGAAGATACTGTCGCCTTATTGGTGACAAAAGCACAAGCCTATGTTGAAGCGTCAAATACACATGATTTGGCAAGGATCGAGATGATGCTTGCGTCCAATGCTGTCTATCGGTCCAGTAGCGTTGGAGACCATAAGGGGCTTAAGTCAATTCTTTCCATGATGCAGCAATTTTTTATGACAAATCCGGATGTTCATTGGGATGGTGAGAATTTTAATGTTCTTACGAAAAATTGTGTTGGATTTGACTTTGCCATAACCCTGGGCGGCGCACGCAGTACGGGCTTTGAACGCCTCTATTTTGATGTTGAAGGCCTGATCCACTTGATAGAAGTTGAACGTTAATGCCTGATCAAATCGTTATTCTTGAAACCATGCCTTCAGCCAGAGATTTTTATGAACTCTACTGGAACAAAAAACCGTTCGTTGTCCGTGGCGCCATTTCGCAAGATGAGATAAGCGGGTATATCACGCCAGAAGAACTGGCTGGTTTGTCTATGGAAGAGGTTCCCCGCTCAAGATTTATCAAAACCGCTGGTGAGCATCAGGACTGGTCCTGTGGCTATGGTCCTTTTGCAGAAGAAGATTTTGCTACAGCCGGCGATAAGGATTGGAGCCTGCTGATACAAAATGTGGAGCAGTTCCACCCGGAGACTGCAAAACTGTTGCGTCATTTCAATTTTTCCCCGCGCTGGTTGCTTGATGACATTATGGTCAGCTATTCGGAAGAAGGTGGCTCTGTTGGACCCCATCTGGATACCTACCATGTCTTTCTGACTCAGGGGCAGGGTAAGCGGCGCTGGAAAATCAGCCGTACGGAACTGAAAGAGGAAATCTGTATCCAAGGAATGGATTTCAAGGTTCTTGTGGATGGCTTTGAAGGTGATGAAATCGAAGTCAGTTGTGGTGATGTACTCTACATACCGCCGAGATTTGGGCATGAAGGAGTTACGACAGAAAGCGCTTTGACGTTCTCCGTTGGAATTTTGGGCCCCAAACTGTCCGAACTGTTTAGTGGTTATGGTCAATACCTGTCTGAGTTTGAGGACATGGATAAACGCTATGTGGCGCAAGGGCTGGGCTCTGACAGTGCGGGGTTTTCTATCAGCACATCTGCCGTTGATCATCTAAGGGATAGCCTCACCGAGCAACTGAATGCCAAGGGTTTTACCCAGTGGTTGGTGGAGTTTTTCACAGAATCATCCCACGAGGACTTTGGTGAATACAGTGAGCGCGATGATTTACTATCTGCTGATGCGCTGGAAGCGTCCTTGAAAGAAGGCGCTGGTTTGATCAAGCCGGAATACGTCAAATTTGCCATAACGGAATCTTCATCTGGCAGGTTTTATCTTGGCTTCGATACACAAAGCTTTGCCATCGATGAAAGCCTGCTCTCGGTTATTCAATTATTTATGAAAGAGGATATGGTTTCCGTAGAAAGCTATCCTGCGCTTTTAGATCATCCTGCAACGCAGGAGTTCTTGCTGGAACTTTATAATCATCAGGCGCTAGAGTTTACCTGAAAACCCAATAAACATAGGGACATAGAAATGAAAAGACGTGCCGTTGTTGCCATGATGGAACATGAAACCAATACATTTTCCCCCGTTCCAACGCCTTTGTCTCGATTTGGCAGCCCCGAGCTCCCCACCGGGAAGGAAGTCTATCGCCGCTATAAAGGAACGGGGACAGGCCTTGGTGGGCTTCTCGATGTCGCCGATCGTGAAGGGATGGATATTGTCACCCCCGTTGCGGGCAATGCTGCGCCTAGCGGGCATGTTGATGCCCATGCCTTTGCAAACATGTGCGATGCGATTTGTGACTCTGTTGCTGCGGGCTGTGATGTCTGTTTTCTGGATTTGCATGGTGCAATGGTTGCCGAGACCACAGATGATGGTGAAGGAACACTGCTTCGTCGTATTCGTGAAATAGCACCTGATCTGCCTATTGCGGCAAGTTTTGATCTGCATGCAAATATTACACAGGATATTATTGATAATTGCAGTGTCCTTGTTGGCTATAAAACCTATCCTCATATCGATATGTATGAAGCCGGCGAGCATGCCGGGAACATTATGGTGCGGGCATTAAACGGCGAGATAAAACCTATCATGACGTGGGGGCAACGTCCAATTTTAGCCCAGACCTTGCGTATGGGCCATGGTGATCGCCCCATGGGGCCAATGATTAAACTGGCACGTGAAGAAGAAGCAAACGGCTTGCTGGCGGCCAGTGTTTTCGGCGGGTTTCCTCTGGCGGATTTCCATGATGCAGGGTTGTCTGTTGTCACGATTGCTGATGACGACGCAGCATTGGCTGAGGCCGCTTGCAATCGTTTATTGAGCGAAGCCTGGCGGGAAAAAGACGGATGGTTGTTTCATTCTGAGCCGCTCTCAGAAACGATTTCCAAGGCAAAGCAGATTACGGGCGGCCCCGTAGTTTTGCTTGATCATGCTGACAATTCAGCCTCTGGCGGAACGCAGGATACAATGGCAGTCATAAAGGAAATTATCGAACAGGAACTTGAGGACGTCGCAGTGTTTGGCGTGTGTGACCCTGTTGCCGTATCCAAAATGGAAGCCGCAGGTGTTGGAAGCGACATAACGATTGATCTGGGTGGGAAGGTTGATATGCCAGACATTGGCATGGATGGAGAGCCTTTGCGAATAAGCGGGAAGATTCGCGCTATTACGGATGGTGATTTCATTATTACGGTTCCCATGGGACGGGGCACCCGCGAGTCCATGGGGAAAACGGCTGTCCTTGATACGGGCAAGGTGCAGATTGTGGTGTGCTCCGATCATACGGAACCATTTGATCTGGGGTGTTTTCGCAGCGTCGGAATAGAGCCTACGGAAAAGCGCTACCTGGTTTTGAAATCTCGAATTCATTATCGTGCAGGATTTCAAGCCATTGCCAGTCATGAGATACCATGCAATGGAGTCGGCGTTACAAGTAGTGATAACAGCCTCTTTAAATTTAAAAAAGTCAGAAGGCCAATTTACCCTCTGGACCCGGATTGCCCGGAGCTTCCCAATTATGAGATGCCGTCATAAATACTTGGCAGTCGGGTATCTCACACTAATGAAAGCCGACCTTTATGTGGTCGGCTTTTGTTTTGGCCAGACAGAAAGTTGGAATTAGAATAAATCTAAAAATTACTTGGCTCGAATCAACAATTGGATATACTATGAAATATACACAATTCAATTGTGGGTAATAATAAAAATAATAACCCGGCTAAACTATTTTTGGGAGAGCACTTCACGTGATTCAAGCTGCAAGTGAAATAGGGTCTGAACCTTCGGTTACTACGCCTAAACGGGCACCATTACCGATCGTCAATAAAATAGAAATAAGTGATTTACTGGAAGCATTGGGCGCCGGACTTCGAGACTTTGGTGAAGCACCGAGGTATGGATTATTCTTCGGCGGTATCTACGTCGTGGGTGGATGGAGCCTGGTTGCCTTATTGATGTATTTTAATCTGCCTTATCTGGTTTACCCACTGGCCGCAGGCTTCGCCTTGATTGCCCCGTTCATTGCCAGCGGATTTTATGTTGTCAGCCAAAATTTGGAAGAAGAAAAAGATATTTCCTTTGCAGTGGTAATGGGGTCTCTCAAGGCTATGTTTAGCCGCGATCTGGGATGGATGGCTCTGGTTACCGGATTCTCCCTGTTCATCTGGATGGATATTGCGGCTTTGTTATCCTTCGGATTTGTAGGATTCAGGTTTTTCAGTTTTTCTGAGCTACTCAATATCGTTTTCACCACACCAGCCGGCTTATTGTTTTTGGTGGTTGGAAATATTACGGGGGCGGTTATCGCTTTTGGAGTGTTCTCCTATTCTGTGATATCGATTCCCATGTTGTTCCATCGTGATATTGATTTTATTACTGCCATGGTAACCAGTGTCCGGTTTGTTATTCTTAATCCAAAAATTATGGCGTTCTGGTGCGCAACGATTGCTGCATTGATGGGTATTTCAATGCTTTCAGGTTTTGTTGGATTATTTGTAACAATGCCAGTTTTGGGCCATGCTACGTGGCATCTGTATCGCCGTGGTGTTTCTTCTGAAACGTGAAGCAGAGATTAAATAGCCTTTGTGTGGGTGAATGCTTAGCTGCCTTGTAAAGGCAATGTGAAAGAAAAAACCGATCCCTCACCAATGATACTTTCGGCAAAAATTTCTCCACCATTCAATTCGGCCATTTTTTTGCACAGGTGTAATCCAAATCCTGTGCCTGTTTCACCTTCTGTTCCTTGCATTTGCACTTTTTTGTC
>JABJOR010000218.1 GCA_018664265.1 Rhodospirillales bacterium | reverse complement strand
CGTAATTCGGGTAACCCGGGCATGGGGGGGTATTGATTGGGTTGTTCCTGTATTGCACGAACAGCTATATCTTTAAGAAAGCCCGGCCCGTCCTGATCTGGAAACCCTTGCCCCAAATTTATGGCGCCATGTTTACGTGCCAATATGGACATGGTTTCAAAAATGGTTGTGCCAAATTGAGACAAAACGTCATTAACGGGCTTCATAATTCATGTGGCCTTTTATTATAAAAATGAATCCAGATACCATTCCATATCATCTTCACTGAATGAAAATTCGCCATTGGTATCAGGATAGGCCAGATTTGATTTGTGTATTGAGCAAAAATCGGATTGTACAATGAGTGAGTTTTCGGGGGTTATTCCAGTTTTCCAGGATAATGCTACAATAGTTTTTGCCGATTTTGAGTTAATAATATCACGGACACTTTTCCAGCTTATTCCGGCAAGCAAAGCCAGGGAATGGATGATGAACATACGTTCTCCGTCCTTTATACCTTTGAGTATAATGCCTTCATTGAGTTCGTCATTGCTATATAATCGTTCTGCGCGCAAGCGGGATTCTTCACCCGGGATAGCGGCTTCATCGGCACCCCCCTTTTTAATACGTTCCGTAACTTTTTGACGGATGTCACGGAAAGCTTCTTCGGTGACGTCTGGCTGGTTTTTATTACGTTCAATAATTTTACTGAGAACTGCGTTTCCGACAAAACTTGAAATTCGTCGAATTGTCGACATGGTTAAATCATCGCGCTCGATTAGGTGTTCCAGTATATCCGTGGATTTTTCTGCTCTTGCTGCAATGGCAGTGTAAGAGCTTTCGCTGATTAAAAGAGCTTTGTTTCTTAGCAAGTCGACAGTTGCCAGATTTACATCTTCATCAATCACTGATGCGCAAACACCTTTAGACAGTTTTTTACGGCGCGCGATGGCAGCAAGAGCCCCGCCATCAATGCCGCTGCGTATTATTTCCATTAGCTGCATATCTGATAACAAAGGCGAGTATTCCAGAACAGGCATGGAAACGAGCAGTTCAGCATCCCGGGCTAGTTTTTCAACCAATTCAACTGGTACATTCTCCAGCATTTTTATTTCTTCAGATACAATGGCTCTGATTTTGGATGCTTTGTCCTGTGCCAGGACATGGACGATCTCCAGTACCATCTCTGTGACTTTGTCGGCTCTTTTTGTATTCAGTCCAGGCAGCAATTTACTGATTTTGACGGCAAGTTCTGTTCTGACTTCATCATTAGAGTCTTTTGTCAGGATTTTATCAGCCTGCAAAGGCGTCGTTATGTTTGCTGCAACAGCCTTTCGGACACTAGGCTCCTTGTCCGTTGCAAAGTAATACAGAAATTCAGGCTGCAATCCTTTGAGAGAAGCGAGCTTGCGGCGCTTTTCCACACTCCCTTTCTCAGCAATCCCCCTGGATTCTTCGTAAGACGGTAGTGTGTCTGCATCCGTTTTATTAAATTTACTGCCGAAAAGCCACTTCAGCATTCAGTCATCTCCTGTATTTGTAATCGATAGCTTAAATGACAGACTGTGTGGCAGACAAGAACTCAATGCAATAAGAAAACTGTACCTTATGCTGTACGCTTTTTAAGGATTGATGCACGGTGCAAAACATAAAGGCCACTGGAGATGATCATGGCAATGCCAATCAACGTCGTTGCTGGCGGAATTTCATTCCATATGACAATTCCCCATAATACAGCACAGGGCATGGCCGTGTATTCAAAAGGAGCGACTGTGCTGACCGGAGCGATTCGATAACTTTGTGATATACAGTAAAATCCGCAAGCTGCAACCACGCCACATAATATAAGCAACATTAAATCTTCCTGTGCCGGGATGATCCATTCGCGCAATAAAAAGGCAATGCTGGGATGTGCATCGGATGCAAACCTGCCATCGCCGAAGCTGATGCCGATAATGGCGCTGAATATAATGAATATCATCATGCTATAGAACGCCAGGCTTGCCCCGTTTTGTGTTGGGCCAAGGCGGCGGGTTGTCATGACGCTTAAGGAGTAGGTCGTGGCAGCCATAATGGGCAAGAAGGCTGCCGGGTTCATGCTATCGCTTCCTGGCTGCACAATAACCAAAACTCCAGCAAACCCGGCTAAAACCGCTACCCAACGCCTGATGCCCACGTATTCTTTCAGGAATACGACGGAAAATACGGTTGTTATCAGGGGACTGATAAAAAATATAGCCGTGACTTCTGCAATAGGCATGGCGGCGAGTGCGCTGTAAAACGTCAGATAGGAAAAAAACATCAGGGAACTGCGCACTATATTTAAAACCGGATGGCGCATTCGCAGAGTCTTGAGGCCACCACTCATGTAAACAAAAAAGCAAATCGGGATGATTGCTACAAGGCCCCGAATGAAAACTATTTCAAAGCCCGAATACCCGCCGCTGAGCAATCGAATGATGACATCTTGCACTGAAAATACCAGCATGGCGATGGTGATCAGGATTATTCCCCTGATGGGTGAATCGACCAATCCTGTTTCTTCATCATCAAGGCTCAAGGATTATCTCCAACAGATAGACTGCCATAGTAATATGCATCTATATTCTGCTTTACCTCTCAATATAAAGAGAGAAGAATTCTCGATAACAGCTAAAATAATTTGAATTTGCCATATTGCGTCTCTGCACATATGAATATGTATTCGCAGTCTTAAAACGGGAGTTTCTTTATATGAATACGAATACTTCTGTTCCTGGTGTAACGGGTGCAATGAAACGACTGGGTACAGAATCTGCTTTTACAGTTATGGCAAAAGCACAGGCCCTTGCTGCGACGGGGCGAGAGATTATTAATCTTGGCATTGGTGAGCCTGACTTTAAAACGCCGGATCACATTGTCGAGGCTGCCATAAAGGCCCTTAAGGGTGGTCATCACGGATATACGCATCCATTGGGAATTCTTGCTTTACGTGAAGCCGTTGTAGCAGACATCCAAAAATATCGTGGCGTCACTGTCGACCCAGGACGTGTCCTGATTACGCCTGGTGGTAAGCCTATCATGAATTTTGCTATTACCATGTTTGGTGAGCCGGGAGCAGAAATCGTTTATCCCGATCCAGGGTTTCCAATTTATGGAAACCTGATTGCTTTTAGCGGTGCCAAGCCCGTTCCTATGGTTTTAAGGGAAGAAAATGGCTTTGCGTTTTCGGCCAAAGAGGTTTTATCCCTCATAACCGCGCGTACAAGGTTGATTATCTTGAATTCCCCAGCCAATCCAACTGGCGGTGTGACACCAAAAATTGAGATGGATCGGCTTGTAGAAGGCTTGGTAAGCCATCCGAATGTTTATATTCTAAGCGATGAGATTTATTCCCGCATGCTTTATGGAAAGCATGAACATGTCAGCGCCCTGGCATATGAAGCTATCCGTGATCGTGTAATATTGCTTGATGGCTGGTCAAAGACCTATGCCATGACTGGTTGGCGTTTAGGATACAGTGTTTGGCCCGAATCCCTGATCACATATGCTGAACGGCTGGCGATCAATTCCCATTCATGTGTTAATGCGGCGGCTCAGCATGCAGCTATTGCCGCCTTGAAAGGCCCACAGGAATGCGTTGACACTATGGTCGCTGCATTTGATAAACGTCGCATCCTGTGCACGGAACTTCTCAATGGCCTTCCCGGGGTAAGCTGTATTGAACCTGGCGGAGCTTTTTATACATTTCCCAATATTTCAGCTACAGGTATTAGCGCATTGGAACTTCAGGATAAAATTCTGGAAGAAGCTGGTGTCGCCACAATCGCTGGCACAAGCTTCGGTGCGGCTGGTGAAGGCTACCTTAGAATATCTTATGCCAATTCGATTGAGAACATAACCAGAGCCATTGATCAGATGAAGGCTATTCTGTAGCTTTGAAGAAAGTAAAATTAACAAAATTAATAAATTGAGGACGACGTGCTGCATAAAAGAATACTGATTCCGTTGATCGACCAACTTGATGAAGATACGGCGGCCTATTTTGGTCGGGTGGTTGATCATCTTGAGAAAGATCCAAGGCTTGAAGACTACCCGAATATGCCTTTTTTAGTGCTCCGGGAAACAATTTTTGAATTGCCTGTTTATCTTGAACCCAAAGAGGTTGTTGATCTTTTATTTTCTTATGTAATTCATAACGTAGAAAATTTGAAAACGGTTCTTCATAGTAAGGAATATCTACATGATCACAGTGCCTTACGAGCACATTGTACAGCATTCGTTATTGCCGTAGTCCGTGACAGCATGAAAGAAGTCGACATGGCCTATGAAGATAGAAACAGACAGAGTGAATATCGCCTTAGCTGGCCTATTGACCCAAAGCTGTTTCCCTATGTGGATGATGAAGACGAAGATGATTGAAGCACCTTAAATAATTCAATCCTATTTTAGTTTCGGTGTTTCCTCATAACTCTGATTGCCTATTTATTATGCATTTGATGTTTTTTTAATCGTTTCTTTCCGATTGTTCTTACAGAGCAATTGCATAACAGTTTGTTATTAATCGTTTTTTCCTGAATGGAGTTTTGGCATACATTGTGCAATTACACTCGCATATATGAGTGCGCAATTGCGCATGCGATTACAAATTGAGCAATACTGTTAACACGCTACATAGGGACCTGCGATATGAAAAAAATCGAAGCCATTATCAAGCCATTCAAGCTCGATGATGTAAAAGAAGCCCTTCAGGAAGTCGGCTTGCAAGGCATCACGGTAACAGAAGCCAAGGGCTTTGGCCGTCAGAAAGGTCATACTGAGCTATACCGCGGCGCTGAGTATGTCGTTGATTTTCTCCCCAAAGTTAAGCTGGAGCTGGTCGTAGACGACGCTATGCTTGAAAAAGCTATTGAGGCTATACAGCAAGCCGCCCACACAGGCCGCATTGGTGATGGTAAAATATTCGTCATTCCCGTCGAAAATGCTATTCGCGTTCGCACTGGTGAAACTGGCACAGACGCAATTTAGGCACTCTTCACAAAAATTACTCAACCTCCCCCGATAATTTTATCGGGGCCATGAAAACAGGCTTAATAATATGTCACTTAACATAAACTCCCCTGCAGAATTTCTAAAATTCATTAAAGACGAGGAAACTCCTTTCGTCGATATGCGTTTCACCGATCCACGCGGTAAATGGCAGCACCTGACCATGTGTTCCGATGCGCTCGATGATGACAGCTTCGAAGACGGTATAATGTTTGATGGTTCTTCTATCGCTGGCTGGAAAGCAATTAACGATTCTGACATGGCGTTGATTCCGGATGCAACAACAGCCGTGATGGACCCATTTGCTGCACAGCCAACCGTTATCTTGTTCTGTGATGTAATGGAGCCAACCACCGGACAGGGTTATGAACGCGACCCACGTTCTGTAGCGAAAAAAGCCCAGATTTATCTCTCTTCTACCGGAATTGGCGATACTTCTTATTTTGGTATCGAACCTGAATTCTTCGTATTTGACGATGTACGCTACCAGGTAGACATGAACAAAGTTTCCTATGAATTTGAATCAGAAGAAGGTCCATATGTAACGGGCCGTATTTTCGACGAAGGAAATCACGGTCACCGTCCAGGCGTTAAAGGTGGTTACTTCCCAGTCCCTCCTGTTGATGCCGGATATGACCTGCGCGCTGAAATGGTTACCGTGATGAAAGAAATGGGATTGAAGATGGACAAGCACCATCACGAAGTTGCCCCGTCTCAGCACGAACTGGGTATGGTATTTGATACCCTGCTGCAAACTGCTGATAACCTGCAGATCAACAAATACGTCACCCACATGGTTGCGCATACCTACGGCAAAACGGCATCCTTCATGCCTAAGCCAGTGATCGGTGACAATGGTTCTGGTATGCACGCTAATCAGTCTGTCTGGAAAGATGGCAAACCTGTCTTCGCTGGTTCAGGTTATGCAGACCTTTCTGATAACGCCCTTTACTATATTGGCGGTATCATCAAGCATGCCCGTTCACTGAACGCCTTCACAAACCCCTCGACAAACAGCTACAAGCGTTTGATCCCTGGCTTTGAAGCTCCTGTCCTGCTGGCATATTCAGCGCGTAACCGTTCAGCATCTTGCCGTATCCCGTTTGCCACCAACCCTGCTGGCAAGCGTGTTGAAATCCGCTTCCCGGACCCTTCTGCCAATCCATATCTGGCTTTCTCTGCCATGCTGATGGCTGGCCTTGACGGAATTCAGAACAAAATTCACCCAGGCGATGCCATGGACAAAGATCTCTATGATCTGCCACCTGAAGAACTGAAAGAGGTGCCAACCGTTTGTGGTTCCCTGCGTCAGGCTCTTGAATCCCTGGACAATGATCGTGAATATCTAAAGAAAGGTGATGTCTTCACCGATGACATGATCGATTCCTATATGTCCCTTAAATGGGAAGAAGTATACAACTTTGAACACACACCTCATCCGGTTGAGTTCATGATGTACTATTCTGTATAAGCAGATAGTTACACAGAAATAAATATGCCCCGTACTTTAAACAGTGCGGGGCTTTTTATGTTGTTTGAGGCTTTGTTAGCTAGATCAAACTAATCTCGAATGGAAACATTTGAGATTAGATAATTTGATCGCGTTTATAAAGATAGAGCAACTTATCTGCCCACACTTGAGGTCAGGTTGCTCTAGTCTGTTTCTACCTTTAGAGAGGGTTCATCAACGGTGACAAATGTTTCTGGCAGGAACCCATTGAACTTTGTTGTCAGGGAGCTGGAATAAGCACCGATCTGGCCAAATTCAATCCAGTCGCCTTCATCAATATCTTCCGGAAGGTCTATCGTGTAGGGAAGAATATCCAGACTGTCACACGTGGGGCCATAAATGGTGTAAGGCTGTGTTGCTTCACTAAGTTCACTCTCCAGACGATGTGCACGAACGGGATATTTCACTTTTCCAGAAATTGTCTCGCTGAGGCTGTGATAAATACCATCATTGATATAGAGCGAGTTATCCTTGCGTAAGTGCACTTGCGTTAATAATGAACACCCACTGGCAACAAGACCCCGACCGGGTTCACACATCAAGACGCAATCACCGCGCAACTTAATCTTCGACAAGCTGTCTTTGATGGCTTCCACAAATTCAATGAATTCCGGAGGCTGATCATCCACGTAATGTGAAGGGAAACCTCCACCGACATCAAGGTATTGAAGTGGTGTGTTTGCCTTTTCGGCGATTTCTCCGACTGTGGCGATAGCATCACGAAAGGCATCCGGTGTGCGGCACTGTGATCCGACATGAAATGCCAAGCCAGGCTGATAGCCTTCTTGTGCGACACGTTCGAGCAAAGCGGCTGCTTGATCTACGGGCGTTCCAAACTTGTCTGAAAGTTCATAAGCTGCACCGAATGATTTAGTGTGAATGCGTACCAGGACGACTTGCCCGTTACCGGGTCCTGTGACCTCAATCATTTTGTCCAGCTCGTTCTCATGATCAATTACCCAGTGTGCAACGCCATAAACGTTATGGGCGCTGAGAATAGCTGCACGGGGTTTTACCGGGTGCATGAAATAAGCATCTGCATCAGTGAAGTTCTCACGCACAGTAGCGACTTCAACCAAAGATGCCGTGTCAAAATGCCGAATACCCGCATTGTAGAGGGATTTAAGTACCACAGGGTGAGGATTGCACTTTACCGCATACAGAATACGACCGGGAAAGTTTTCAAGATACATCTTGGCCGTGCGTTCCAAATCGGCAGGGTGCAGGCAATATACCGGGTATCCCGGTTTCAAAGCTTCAATGACAGATTTTATATCAGTAAAATGGGCGTTCTTGATTTCCATTGCAGTACTCCAATGGCTAACAACCCCGATACACCAGAGGCCGGACACAGTCTAATTCAGTGCAAAGCGTATCTTTATGCGCCTCAATTACCATTTTAAACTTTTTTGGCAAGTGTAATTATTTAACGCGGGGGTAATTGCAGGCTATATAGCTCCGTTGCCGGGCCATCGACGCTACAGTTTGCCCGGATGGTTACAGTACTCATCCCAATGGGGATTTTGACATTGGCAAGACTGCGCGTGAAAGCTTCGTTATCTCCGTGCGGATGATAGAGAGTACGGGTGCCAAGCACACTACCATCGAGCCCAAGGATATCCCAGCCATCTGCATAGTGCGTCCAGCCAGCATCAGGATGTTTCATGGTTACAGAGAACGCATAAAGGCTATTGGCCTGAACTTCAGCTTTTGCATCGAGTATTTGCG
>JABJOR010000217.1 GCA_018664265.1 Rhodospirillales bacterium | reverse complement strand
TGTTCGAGCATCTCTACGCCGAGATCGGCGAGGGGGCCTGCAACTTCTTTCAATAAATCAAAGCTCCAGGATTCATTGGGATCAATGATCAGGCGCGAGGTTGGGGCGTTTTCGCGGATGCCAGCCATGCGGGTGATGACTTTATCGGTGTTGAGTTTGACCTTTAACAGCGGCGCATGGGCAAGTTCTCGCGCGGCTTCTGCCATGGCCTCAACTTCGCCTATGCCAATGGTTTCGGCTGTTATGGTTGCCTCGGGGGTGGGCAGACCTGCGATGTCCCAGACTCGTTTGCCGGATTGCTTGGCATCCAAATCCCATAGGGCGCAGTCGAGTGCATTTCGGGCGGCACCGGCTGCCATGGATTGGTTGAGTGCCATGCGGTCCAGGTTGCCGCTGTAGGTTTTTATAGCCTCCATCACTCCTTCGACGGTTTCGCCGTAACGCGGGTAGGGGACGCATTCGCCGCGGCCTTTTACGCCGTGCACGTCGGTGAGTTCAACCACCACCACGTCGGCGGAGATTTTTGTGCCGCGCGAAATGGTAAAGGGTTTTGCCAGCGGCCAGCTTTCGCAAGCGACGGATAACTTGATGGTCATATTTACAGGATATCCAAAATAGGATCGACGCCTGTACGGACCGGATCAACACAAGGCATGCCGAATTTATCTGCATGTGATTTAAGGCAATCGCTAGCGTTCTGATCGTTCATTTTTGAGGTGTTAAACGCCATTGCTATAACCTTGGCTTCCGGTGATGTCAGACGGGCGCAGGACTCGTTAAGCGCGATGCATTCTTCAAGGCTTGGCAGGGGCTGATGTGGAATGCCACGCATGTGTTCGCGGTTGGGCTCATGACACATGACCAGATGGGTGGCCTGTGCGCCGTGTAGCAAGCCCAGCGACACACCTGCATAGGACGGATGGAACAGCGAACCCTGACCTTCGATCAAGTCCCAGTGGTCGGCGTCATTGGCAGGCGATATTTCTTCGACAGCACCGGATATAAAGTCAGCAACAACAGCGTCCACGGAAACGCCGTCTCCGGCGATGAAAATCCCGGTCTGTCCGGTGGCGCGGAAATCGGATTTCATGCCACGTTCCTGCATGCCTTTCCACAGGGCAAGGGTGGTGTACATCTTGCCAAGTGAGCAATCGGTGCCGACGGCGAGGAGACGCTTGCCAGAACGGGGAACGCCACTGGCAACACTGAAATGACGAGTGGGGTGACGCACATCAAATAATGAGCGACTGTGTTGTTCGGCAGCGTCACTGATGGCAATGGTATCACGCAGACGATTGTGCAGGCCGGAGGCAATATCCATGCCCAACTCCATGGCCCTGACCAGTGTAGCCGTCCAGGCCTCGGAAATAATCCCGCCGCGATTGGCAACGCCAACCACAAGGGTTTTTGCACCAGCTTCGGCAGCTTCTTCCAATGTCATGTTGGCAAGGCCTAAATCAGCGTTACAATTTGGTAGCTTGAATTGCCCCAAACACCATTCCGGACGCCAGTCCACAACGCCTTGAGCCGTCTTGGCCGCAAGCTGGTCTGCAGCATCGCCAATGAACATGAGGTAGGGTGTGCGGAGGGACATGATTATTACCTGAAAAATTATGGAATGAGATCAGGCAAATTACACGTTCTATGTATCCTCGTCACGTATTTTTAAAGCTTCAAGCGCGTCCTGGATAGGGATGAACAAGTTCAAACCTTTAGCGGTGGGATCGCTGAGTGAAGCAACGCTAATGGCAACAACATGCCCATTAATATTTAGCATCGGGCCACCACTATTTCCCCCAGAAATAGCAGCATCAGATTGAAGGTACAGATTGTCGCTGTCTTTCATTTTTCTGTAGGCGCTGATGATGCCTTTAGTAACTGTTGAGTGCATATCCTCATATATGGGAGAACCAACAACATAGACTTGATCTAGCACTCCTGGCTCTAATTTGCTGATCGCAAGTGCTTTACGTACTCGAACCGGGATTTTGATTAAGGCAACATCACGTGGTTCATGAACACGTAGAACTTCCCCTTCAATTTCCAGCCCATTCTCCGTAATGATCATTACAGTTTTTGAAGTGCCGACGACATGTGCATTGGTCAGTATAAAACCGTCGTTACTAATAAAGAAACCAGAACCATGCCCGCTGCCTCGTCGAATTGTAACGACAGAAGATAATATTTCCTCCATATTGTCTGTAATGTTGATGTTTTCAGGTTTAATGAGCGGTATTGTAAGAGATTCACCTACTTGGATCGTCCCCTTTGAATTACCAGCTTCTTTATTTACAACTTTGATGAACTTTTCTTCACCTGCAAGCTGTTGCGAGGCGTTGGCAAATGCCTCATTGAACATGATGGTAATACCTTGATGTTCAAGACGGGTGAGTTTGTAATATCCTTCGGTACTTACAGTTAGGACAGATTCTTTG
>JABJOR010000216.1 GCA_018664265.1 Rhodospirillales bacterium | reverse complement strand
TGTAATTGAAAGGTGGGGCGGTGCATCAACACTGATGATACGATACGTGGATGACAGTGTCGCCACAGCGGCAGTGATCGCCGCCACATGGGCTGGTGGTATGTCTTGTGTGACAACTTGCTGGGTAATCGTGGCTTTTTTGTCGACCATCTTGAAACAGTAACCAACAGCGGCACAGACACCCCATAACGCGACAAGAACGCTCATCACAATACCAAAGCCTGAACTTATGAAGATCAAATTTTGCAAACCATTTTGTCCTTCGTGTGTCTGGGTTGCCTTTGTTTCCGGGTTACAGTGTTATAGGGGAATGTTGCCGTGTTTCTTTTGTGGTCGTTGCTCACGTTTTGATAGCAAGCTGCGTAATGCCAATGCCAGACGCGGACGGGTTTCTGATAGTTCAATAATATCATGCACGAACAGCTTACCTGCAGAAATATAGGGTGAGGCGAATTCGTCCCGGTACTCGCTGGCGAGTTCAGCTGCACGACCAGCAGGATCATCAGCGTCTATAAGCTCTTTTCCGTAGAGCACGTTGACGGCTCCTTCGGCTCCCATCACAGCGATTTCAGCGGTGGGCCAGGCCAGCACCAGATCAGCACCCATATCGCGACTGCACATGGCGAGGAAAGCACCGCCATAAGCCTTGCGCATAATAACTGACAGCTTGGGGACCGTTGTTGCACCATAGGCCGATAACATCTTTGCGCCGTGGCGGATGATACCGCGCTGCTCTTCGTTCACACCCGGCAGAAAACCGGGGACATCAACCAGAGTGACAAGGGGGATGTTGTAGGTGTTGCACTGGCGAACGAAGCGTGACGCCTTATCGGAGGCATCAATGTCCAGAGCCCCGGCTTTGACCATCGGTTGATTGGCCACAAAGCCGACAACAATACCGCCAATGCGCCCAAAGCCGACGACAATGTTCGCCGCAAAGTCACGCTGGATTTCAAGGAAAGTGCCATTATCGGTCAGACGCTCAATAACATTTTTTACATCGAACGGCGTTTTCGAGTTTTCAGGTACAATATCATTGACCTGCTCATCGGGGGTCAAATCAAGGTCGTAATCCAGTTTATGGGGCGGGTCCGTCATGTTGTTGGAGGGTAAATAGTCCAATAGTTCATGGACAATTTGTACGGCATGCAAGTCGTTCTCGGCTATAAAGTGGATATTCCCCGATATGGAAGCGTGTGCCTCGGCTGAGCCAATTTCCTGTACGGTGGTCTCCTGACCCGTCACGGCTTTGATGACCTCAGGGCCGCAAATAAACATCACGGCATTATTCCGCAACATAATGATGAAGTCCATCAAGGCTGGGGAATAGGCTGCACCACCAGCACACGGTCCAGCGATCACGGCGATTTGCGGCACAACTCCTGAAAGTCGAACGTTGCGATTGAAGACATGACCATAGCCGGATAAGGATTCGATACCGTCTTGAATGCGTGCGCCACCGGAATCGTTGAAAGTGACCACTGGAATGCCACACTTCTCGGCGTAGTCCATAACTTCGCATATTTTGAGCGCATGGATCTTACCCAGTGAGCCGCCTGCCACGGAAGAATCTTGACTGAAGGATGCCACGGGTCGCCCATCGACATAGCCGACACCTGTTATCACGCCATCAGTAGGCAGTAACTTTTTATCCATGCCGAAACTGTGGGTTTCGTGCTTCACCAGAAGGCCAAATTCCTGAAAGGTGTTTTCATTGAACAACGTGTCAATTCTGTCACGTGCCGTCATCAAGCCCTGTTCGCGGCGTTTCTTTGTTTTTTTAGCGCCCCCCCCGGCAAGGGCTTCTTTGCGCTTGTTGCGGAGTGTTTCTAGCAAGTCTTTGGAGATAGGCATAGATCGACGGCTTTCAATGTGTCTGATTGCTGTCAGGTTATCACGTGATTATTGATTGTATAACTAAATTCATGAGTGTGTATTAACTCAAGAAAATTTTGTGGAGCAATAATAAAGAAAGGGTACTGCAATGAAAACGTTACTTTATGGCTATACCCGGACGCTTTCAGTGCAGCCGTTAAAGCTCACGGCCTGCCTGCCATTCTTTCCACCGGAGAGTGGTGTTTACGCCAATCCACGCGAAAGGCTCTGGGGGCAAGTGTTTTGGTTTAACCTGC